>JAYVTJ010000133.1:0-7452 GCA_043774415.1 Fimbriiglobus sp.
GGCGGCGGGTCTCGCCGACTCGACCACGCCCTACGAAAAGGCTCAGCCGCCGCAGGAGCTGCAGCCCTTCGAGGCGGACTTGCAGCCCGTCGAGGCGACGGCGGTGAGGGCGGCGGCGGCGAACATCATGGCGAAAAGGAACTTGCGCATCGGAAATCCATCCCTGGACGGTGACTCGGCCCGGTTCGAGCGAATCCGGGGCTTCCCCAGCTCCGGGGAAGTGCAGTATCCATCGGGATCGGCCGAGGGAAACGCTGATCGATTCCGATGCGGGGACGCTTCCAACTTTGGGCGAACTTCCGGTCGTGTCGCCGCGTCCGATTATGCCGAGACTCCAGTCAAAATGCGCCGGATGGCTTCGGGATAGGCTTCGCATTCCGCAGCTTGCACGCGGGCCGCCAAGCTTTCGGGTGTGTCCCCGATGAGCACGGGCACTTCGCGGCGCAGCACGACCGGCCCGGTGTCGTAAGAATTATCCGCGAAGTGGACGGTGCAGCCCGTCACGTTCGCACCCGAGGCCAGCACCGCTTCGTGGACGTGCCGGCCGTACATGCCGGGGCCGCCGAAGGCCGGCAGCAATGATGGGTGGATGTTCAGAACCCGATTCTCGAAATCGGGCGGAATGCGCAGCAGGTGGAGCCAACCCGCGAGGATGACGAAGTCGGCACCCGATGCACGAGGCTCGGCGAAGACGCGTTCGGAGAACGACTCGACCGGTTTACGTTCCACAACCGCGACCGGTATTCCGGCGCGTTCCGCCCGCCGAATGCCGAAAATCCCCGGCCGGCTGGCTACGACCGCTACGATGGTGCAGGGCAGCGATCCGTCGGCGCAGCGGTCGATGAGATTTTGCAGCGTGCTGCCCGACCCGGAAATCAGCACGGCGAGCGTCGCGGGGGCCATCTCGGTTCGCTCCCTCTCTGGTTCTCGGAACCGAGTTGTTTTATGCTGACGTTGTCGGACTTCAGCCAAGTCGGGGCGGAATACTCGGATGGACGCATTCTTCCCGGAGCTGACGCGGCTGTTCGATCCCTCGAAGCCGCTCGGGTACCTCAACTTCTCCGACGGCCGGGCCGACCCGCGCTTCCGCAAACTCCTGGCCGATGTCTTCGGGCACCTGCTCGCCAAGCGCGACCCGGCCCCGTGGATCACCGTGCGCGGTTGGCTGCTCGCCGCCGCCGCGGATCTGGAGCGCTCGGGCTCGGCCGCGTTCGCCGATTTGAGCCGGGCGAAAGAAGTCGTCCGCATCGCCTTCGATGAACTCCTGACGGCGTATCGCGAACACCACCGCGATCTGCTGGCGCACCAGCCCGATGCGGCGCTCTTCACCGCGTTCTTTCTGGCGCGCTGCTGCGAGTCGGTGCTGCCCGAACTCGCCTCCGGCACCACGCCACTGGGCGTCGTCCCGAATGCCCTGCTCAACTTGAATGACTTCGTCGGCTATCGCCCCATCGCGATTCTCGAAACGCGTCCGCAGACGGAGTTCTATCCGCACGAGAAGGTGTGCGCGATCCCGCTCTACTACCGCGGCGTCGGCACCGCACCCGGTCCGTATTCCGAAGTGGTCCGGGCGGCGCTCGACCTCTTGGACAACACCGAGAAAGATCTGCTCGAAGAAGCGTGCCTCGATCCCGAGCGCCTCGATGTGCTCGCCATCGATCCGCGCGCGACCGATCACTTCCACCCCGTCACGAAGCGGCCGAATGTGCTGTTCGGCGAATGGGATCCGCACCGCATCGACGGCCGCGGCTTTTACCGCCGCTTCGTCATCCGTCAGGGGACACTCGATGCGCTCGTTCAGTGGGCGACCGGCGGGAAACCGGGATCGATCAATCCCGAACGATTGATCGAAGCCTCGGCCGTGCTCGCCGGGACGATCTTGATGGGCGCGGGCATTTCGGGGACCGGGCCGACGCACTACGATTCGAACACGACCCTGACGAAGCTCGTCGGCAAGATCGCGCGCTTCCGCGACAAGTTCTACCAGAAGCTGCTCGACGGCTTGCCGGGTGCCCACGGCGAAAAGTTGCGGGCCGAGTCGGCGAAGTTGAAGCAGCCTTTCGGCGGTGTCCGACAATCCCTGAATCAGGCCATCGCCAGCGAGCGGGCACTGCACCTCCAAGAGCGCCGCCTCGCGATCTTCTTCGCGGCGATGGGTTACCCCACGGCCGCCCGCCGGCGCGCCGCCGCCATCCCGGCCGCGACGACGCGACTCATGGCCGAGATCCGCCTGCGCCAGACTGCCGCACAGTTCGCCGTGCGGGCCGGGGAGTTGGTCGATGTCCCGCGTCTCCTCGAAGAGGCCGAGGATCTGCTGAAGCGCGGCATCGACTGCGGGGCGTTCGTCGATCCGTGGAACATCCTCGGCTACCAAGGGCTTTTCCCCACGTTCGCCGACCGCGGCGATACGGTGCGCGATCCGCGCGCCGAAGAACTGATCCTCAACATCGGTCGCCAATTCGACGGCTATGCGGCCGCACTCTCCGCGGCGTCGGCGGCCAAGCGCGACGGTCTCGTCAAGCAGTTGCGCAGCGGCATGGTGCACCTCGCCGAGTGGTGGGATCAATTCGCCACGCCGACCGTCAACGATCTCCCGAAGGTCTACGGCGGAGAACGCGCCGAAGCGGCCGAGCACGTCGCGCAAGCCCTCACCCTCTGGCAATCGGGCGGTGCGAACGATCCCTCGTTCTGGCGCAAACACCGCGAGGGTTTCCGCACGCCGTCGGCATTCGCGCAGGTCATCGAAGCGCTGCTCGCTCAGGGGGATTACAAAGCGGCGCTCGCGCTCCTCGTGACGTGGCTCAGTGAATCGGAGATGGTACCGCTGCAAGATCCTTCCGCGTCCTTCTTCCGCCTCGCCTTCTCGTGGCTCCGCGGAGTCCTCGGCGATGCCGACATCCCGACCACAGAGCGCGGTCCGCTCGTGCGCCGCTTCTTCGAACTGCTCGAAGCGAACGCCGACGACCGCTGGCAGGTGCCCGACCTCTTCGGCGAGTATGACGAAGACGACTTCGACGACGAGGACGAAGACGGGGAGGATGACGACGACGAAGACGATGACGACGATGGCGAAACGTTCGACTCCGCTTACGAGGGAATGACCTACGAGGACTCGACGGACGACGGCAACGACAGCTCACTCGCGGACGACGATCCCGCCGGCTACGCCGAGAGCGACTTCTCGCTCGACGGCGATGTCGAAGCGGCCACAGAACGCCTGCGATTCCTCGCGACGGTCGCCAAGCTCTGGCAGATCGCGGCGAAGCCGGAGTTGTTCCCGCGTACCGACGTGGACTCGGCCGCACTCGTCTCCGAGTGGGTGCGGATGGCCCGCGAAAATTTCAGCCGGCTCGTCCAACTCGCGCAGCTCATCTCCGAAGTCGAGATCCCAGAATCCCTCGGCGGAGTCGAGAGCCTCACCGAGTTCGACCGCCGCCGCGGCGTGAAAGGGCAACTCCTCGAAGCTACGGTGCAGACGGCCGTGGAGACCGCCGCCGCGGTGCGCTCCCTCGCGGCGATCCAAGCGCGCTTGCCGGTGTTGCCGAAGGAATCGCTCGGGCCGACGGCCGACATCCCCGCGTGGGAAGCGGTTGCCATCCGCCTCGAACGGAGCGTCGCCAACGGCGACGGCGGCGCCGTCCGCAGACTGCTGCCGATGTTTATCAAGCTCTTCGGCCAGGAGCCGCTGCTCGTCTGCCCGCCGTCCGATGGCGGCACGCCGGCGCAGGCCATCCGGGCGCAGATCGCCCAGCAGATGATGGAGTCACTGCTGACACGCTTGCCGCGTTTGGGCCTGCTCCGCGAGACGTATCACCTCACGCGGCTCGCCCGGCAGATGGAGCGGAACGATGTCCCCGAAGGCCGGCGCGTCAGTTCCTTCGACGTGATTTTCCGCACCGCCGTGACGGGCACCGTGGATGCCGTGCTGAGTGCGGCCCGCGATTGGGGCGACGATGCCGCCGAGGATGGCCCCCTCGCCTCGGCGCTCCAGCAGATCAGCGAATCGTACCAGAAGCTCTGGCTCGAGCACTCGCAGACGCTCCGGCTGTCGTCGCTCGAAGTCGTGCTCGACCGCGACGACTGGGACGACCTCCGCGAGTTCATCACGCGCTACGGCGGCGACCTCTTCACCGTGCGCTTCGTCACGCTCTCGAACGTCCGCGGCGTATTGGCACAAGGTGCCGCCGACTGGCTCGAACGCGAGGCCGTGCAGGGGGATTCCGAGACCCGCACGAAGCTGCTCGACGACTGGGAAGAGGGGAAGCTCGACAAGCCGAAGACGGCGCAGCTCTTCGAGATCGTGCTGAATTCGCTCGTGGAGCATTACGACGAGTACCGCGATTACAACACGACGACGACGCAATCCGACTACGGCGAGAACCTCTACATCCTGCTCGATTTCCTCCGACTGAAGGCCGGCTACGACCGCTACGCCTGGAGATTGCGGCCGCTGATCCTCGCCCACGAGGTGCTCTGCAAGCGCGGCTACGATCGCCTCGCCGCGAAGTGGCGCGACTTCGTCGCCGAGCGGACCTCCCGGCTGGCGCAGGAACTCCTCACCGATTTGGCGAAGCGCGAGAGCGAGCACGCGCTTAAGCTGCGGACGATCCGCGACCGGCTCGAAGAGCGCTTCGTGCTGCCGCTGAAGGTCGATCAGGCCGCGGGCCGCGTGGCCCGCGCCGCGCTTGCGGCGCGCGACGGCCAGCCGGAGGACAACGCCGCGTTCACGGGGTTGCTCGCGGCGATCCAGCCGCTCGCCGAAACGCCGGTGGGCGTCGGGCTGGATGTCCCCGTCTGGATCCGCCGGCTCGAAGAGGAACTGCGCAAAGTGCGCTACACCGAACCGGAAACCGAAGACGGCGAAGAACCGGGCGAACTCCCCGCGGAGGAAGCCTCCGGCCCGCCGCAGGTGCGCTTGGACTTCGACGAGTTCCGAAGGCAGATCCGGGATTGGGATGCGCCGCTGAGCAGCCAGGGGTGAGGTTGTTGTGAATAGAACCCAGTTGCAGTGGCTTTCCGAAGAGCGCGTGCGCGATGCCGAAGCGCTGCTCAATGCGGCGCAGTGGTCGGGCGCCTATTATTTGGCGGGCTACGCGGTAGAATGTGCGTTGAAGGCATGCATCGCAAAGCAGACGAAACGTCACGAGTTCCCCGACAAGGAACGGGTGTTGAAAAGCTACTCGCACAAAATCGAGGTCTTGCTCGATTTGGCCGGGTTGAAGGTCGAGTGGGAAGCGCAGGCGAAATTGAGAATCGAATTTGCGAATAGCGGGCAGCGCGTCCGCGATTGGGACGAAAGTTCGCGGTATCGGCGGTGGACCGAAGAACGGGCTCGGGCACTTGTGGCGGCGGTGATCGATCCAACCGATGGAGTCCTCCCGTGGATAATGGCCCGCTGGTGAAAGAAGAGATCGACGCGGGTGCGACCTTCGCCCGCGAATTCGACCGGTACATGCCACTCAAGGCCGCGTTCTGGCTCAGAGTGAGCGATGACTATCGCTACCTGTATCTCACATCCGATCGCATCGACGACGCAACGATGGGCGATGCCTACCGCGAAGTGGTGCGAATCGCGCAAAAGCTGGCGCTCCCCGACCTCGACATGTTCCGGATCAAAGTCGTCCCCGGCGATGATCCACTGGCTGAAGCAGTGGCCGAGCAGATCCGGAAATACCCGGATTCGACCGGGAGGCGGTTCGGCTATCGGACTTTCGGCGACCTCTTCGTCGACGACGGATATGTCTATCCGCAACTTGTTTCGGTCGCGGCGTGAGGCCCCTCCGATATCGCATCACGTTTCACAGAGGCGCAGTGTGGGCCATGTCCGCTTCAGCCTGCGCCGCGCAATCCATGCCGCGTCCCATGATCATCAGGAAATGTTCGCAGCAGAGGTAGTCCGTCCAAGGATGTCTCGTGCGATTGGGATTGTCTTCACACAACTCCTCGGCAACCTTGTGCGAGGCGGGACTGCCGCAGATCGCACACCGGGTGCTTTCCAGATACATCGAGACGGGATGGGGTCGCATCGGATGACTCATTTTGTGGGGAAAGCGTTCGTAGCCATCCTGGTGCCGCCGGTGGCGCTTTATCCGAACCCCACCGGCTTCCGCACCGCAATCGCCAACCGCTCCAAATACTCCGTGCGCGGGATCTCCACCGCGCCGAACTGCGCCGTGTGATCGTTCGCGATCTGCGTGTCGAACAGCTCGAATCCCCGCTCGCGCAGGCGCGTCAGCAAGCTGACCAGCGCCACTTTCGAGGCGTCCCGCACGCGGTGGAACATCGATTCCCCCGCGAAGAAGCCGCCGATGGCGATGCCGTAGATCCCCCCCGCCATTTCGTCGCCGAGCCAGACTTCCAAACTGTGGGCGTGCCCCAGCCGATGCAGCTCCGTGTAGGCGTCGAGCATCTCCTCCGTGATCCACGTCCCCTCTTCGCGCTCATTGGCGCACCCCTCCATCACGGCGCGGAACGCGGTGTTCACCGTGATGCGGAACTTGTTCTGCTTGATGGTCGCGGCGAGTCGGCGTGGAATGTGGAAGTTCGTCAGTTCGAAAATGGCCCGCGGATCGGGCGACCACCAGATGATGGGATCGCCGGGGTTGTACCAGGGGAAGATGCCATTTGCGTAAGCTTCCAGCAACGGCGCCGGCCGCAGGTCGCCGCCCACGCCCACGATCCCTTCGGGGGTCGCGAACTCGGGCAGCACCCACGGCCGCTTGCGATTGACGAATTCGGAGTCGATTTCTTTCACGCTCCCCATAATGTCCGGGGCTACTTCATCTTGTCCATGAGTTCCTTCGCTTCCGCGCCCGCCTTCGTCGCCGCGTAGTGCTTCAGGATGTACTTCAGCAGCGGCTTCGCGGCATCGCCCTTCTCCTTCTCGATCAGTTCCTTCGCGCGATCCAAGCGGGCCTTGGCGTCCTTTTCATCCTCTTCGCTCGGCGTTTCGGTCGTCGGTTCGGGTTTGGGTTCCGGCTTCGGCTCGGGCTTTACAATCGGCTTCGGCTCGGGTTTGGGTTCCGGCTTCGGCTCGGGCTTCGGAGTCGGCGTGCCTTTCGGCTCCATCCCGGTTTCATAGCCGCGGTTCGTCCCCTTCACGAGTTTCAGCCAGCCGTCGTAGCGATCCTTGTCCTTCGAGACGACGACGTAGCCGAGGTCGAGCGTCTTCAGCACGCCGTCGAGCGCGTCCTCGGCCGACACATCCTTGGCGGCGAAGGTCGTCTTGGTATTCCGGGAGACTCCCGTGTCGTACGAGGTGCTGATGGCCCCGAGCTTCTGATCTTCGAGCTGGCTCGAGATCTCTTTGATGATCTCGTCGATGGGCAGGTTCTTGGCGTCGATCGTCACCTTGCCTTTGAGCTTCTTGGTGCGCGTGAAGTTGGCCGCGAGGGTGTCCTTGGCCGGGTCGGCGGCGGCGATCGACGCTCCGAGGGCGAGGGCGAGGAAACC
>JAYVTJ010000134.1:0-2766 GCA_043774415.1 Fimbriiglobus sp.
GGATCGTCGGCCGGATCGTCGGCCGGATCGTCGGCCGGATCGTCGGCTTCGGCCCGATCTCTGGCTTCGGCTCGGTCTGCACGATGAGGTCGAGGCTACCCTCCGTCACCGGCGGCTCGACTTTCGTGATCGGCGCGGCCGGCTCCGTGGCGACGGTCACCGGCGCGACTTGGGCCACGGGCGCTTTCCCGCAGCCGGCGGCAGCGACCGCCACTATCAGCCCGCCCGCGAGCCATTTCCGTCGGAATGAACGCATCGCACCGCTCCTGCACGAAGAGTCGTCTCCCCTCAGAATACCCAGTCCGCCGCATTCAAAGCAACACGGGAAGCGCCGGTTCGTTGGGGAACGGGGGAAAAGGAGTCGGGTTCGGAGGGGCGGATCGTGGCCGGGATCGGGGAGAGGTGATTCTGTCGTCGCCCGCACCGTCCGACTCAGTTCGACGACCCGGGGATGCTGCGGAGGACGTGCGTGCCGCGGTCGGTGCGGTGATAGGTGAAGTGGGTGCCGTAGACGCAGTGATCGACCGGATGGAGGAAGACGCCGAGGCGACCCCACTTCCCCTCGACCAGGACGGTGCCGTCTTCGAGCACGCTGCGGACGATGGCGGTGTGGGCCACGCCGAGGGCGTCGTTGCGGTAGAGGCAGAGGTCGCCGGGCAGCGGGGCCATCACGGATTCGTAGTCGTTCTCGGCGAGGATGGTATCGACCTCGCGGCCGAGAATGGCGAACTTGCCGCCGGCGAAGACCCAGCCGTGGCAGTTGGACGCATCGTCGGCCGGGCCGCGCCGGATGATGTACTCCGCGATTTGCGTCGTGAGGATCGTCTGCTGCTCCGATTCCGCGAGTTGCTCCGCGCTCAGAGGCTCGGCCGCCGACATGAGGTGGATGCCGCTGCCGCGGTCGGTTTTGGCCACGTGCGTTTCGTCGGCGACGTAGGGATTGCCGTCGCCGTGACCCTTCATCCACGCTTCCTGCTGCCGGTTCTCGCTCTCTTGGACGAGGTCGAAGCGGATCATCTCCTCGGCCATCGCGCCGAGGCCGAGGGCGGCCACCGCGCTCCAGGCGATGCGCGGCTTCCGGAGGGCGTGGACCAGCGCGGCCACCGTGCGGCGGAGCGCGCCGATGCGGGCGAGCGACCCGACGGCGATGAGAGCGCCACCGGCGGCGGCGAGCGCGCCGGCCGAATCGGGGATCAGCGCGAGCGCGGATCCGACCGTCGCCGCGAGGCCGACGCTTGCGATGGCGCCGCGCACCCACCCGCGGCGGGGGACGAACAGGGCATTCCCGACGCCGGCGACGATGAGGCCGAGCGCCGCCGCGAAGGCGAGGAAGAGTCGGTCGTTGAGTGCGATTTCGTCCACGGTCCGATCCCCATCTCGACTTCGACATCCATCCGTCCGACACACCGAAGTTAGCACGGGGGCGATGAGCGGAAGGTGAGACCACCTGTGAAAAGCCCATGAGATTCCTGTCCCTGCCAATCCATCGAACACCCGGGATCGACCGGGGTTCCGGCCCACTCCGGGTTGTGCGGATTTCGGCCCGCTGCTACAAGGCCGGCGCCCCAATCCCCCACGGAGGCGTCCAGAATGCGTACCCGCGTTTCGATCCTGTCTTTCGGCGTATCTCTGCTCGGCCTGCCGGCGGCGCCGGCCCAAGTCCCGCCCCCGCAGCCCGTGCCCTATCCGCTCAACGTGAAACCCTCGACACCGCAGGGGACGCTCACCGGTGTGCCCGTGATGCCGACGGCGCCGAAAGCCCCTCCGGTCCCGCCTCCCGCAACCTCATTCAACCTCACGTGGACGTACACCGCCCCCGCCGCCCCGGTGAAGCCGCAGACGCGCGTCTTCGCCGTGGCCGATCTCGTGCACGCCCCGCTGGTGATCCCCGGCGCGGCCGCGCTGGAGAACACCAAGCAGGCGCACGCCCATACGCTCATGAAGATGATCGCGGCGCTGACGAAGCCGGAATCGTGGGAGCGCGGCGGCGGCGCCGGGACGATCGACTTCATCGCCGCGTCCGACAGCCTCTGCGCCACGAACGCGCCGGAGGTCCTCGCCGAAGTCCAGAAACTGCTCGACGGTCTGCGCCGGATGCAGGATCGGCAGGTGTGCCTCGAAATCCACCTCGTGACGGTCCCCGGCGGATTCGGCGCCAAGGCGGGCTGGCCGACCGAACCGGGCTCGAAGAATTTGACGCCGGCCGAAGCCGAGAAGGCGCTGGACGCGCTGAAAGCCGAGACTCGCGCCGAGGTGCTCGCGCAGCCGAAGATCACACTCTTCGACGGTCAAGCCGGCTACTTCCAAGTCGGCCAGAGCGTCCCCGTCACGCAGTTCTCGGAGCCGGTTCGGAAGGGCGTGGAAGTCATCGTCCAGGCGAAGTCGGAGATGATCTCCATCGGGACGACCCTGACCTGCACGCCGACGATCGCGATGGACGGCAAAAGCGTGACGCTGAAGCTGCGCACTTCGCAGACCTTCCCGACCCGCGCGCCGATCGAACTCGGGAAGACTGAGCGCACCGTCGCCTTCGACAAGGTCGAGAGCGACGGCAAAATCGTCCTGCTCGACGGGAGCAGCGCGATCCAGTACGTCGGGTCGCGCGATGTCGAGCAGAAGGTGGAGCACAAAGTCCTGCCGCGCGTGCCGTACCTCGGCCGCCTGTTCAAAACTGTCGGAGTGGGATCCGAGAAGCAGGAGGTCTACCAGCTCGTGACGGTGCGCATCCTCAAGGATGAGGCAACTCTGAAAGCGGTTGTCGAACGC
>JAYVTJ010000135.1:0-5360 GCA_043774415.1 Fimbriiglobus sp.
GGCGCAGTCCGGCAACGCCGATTTCGGACGCAAGTCGTTGCGGCGCATCGGTTCTACCAACATTCTGGAATGATTCCACGCGGGGGTGGGGGGGTATTGGCTGGAATCATTTTCGCGTACGCCCGGCCTCTGGGGGAACTTCCCCTATCCGGTTTGACCTGCCCCCCTTCCGCGGAGTAGACTGTCTCCACAAGTCCACCGGGGGTTCGCCGCATCAGCCTGCCCGTGCCGCCATCGAATCGCGACGAACCGAACGCCGAAGCCGGCGGCGGGCTGCGCACGGGCTCTTCACTTGTCCGACTCGATATCGCGAACACCAACGCGACGCTGGCCCCGCCGCCCATCGGCGACGATGTCCCGACGGTCATCGGTGCGAATCGGCGGTCGCCCTACGAAGCATTGGCTCTCCCCCCCGGCTTCCGCCTCGGACACTTCGAAGTGATCGGCGCGCTCGGCTCCGGCGGCATGGCCACGGTGCTGCGGGCCCGCGACTTGGAACTCGGCCGGATCGTCGCGCTCAAAATTCTCCCGCCCGAATCGGCGCGCGATCCGGACTCGGTGACGCGCTTCAAGCAGGAGGCCCGCGCCGCCGCGAAGCTCGACCACGACGGCATCGCCCGCGTCTTCTTCTGCGGCGAAGAGAAGGGGCTGCACTTCATCGCGTTCGAGTACGTCGAAGGCGAAACACTCAAGACGCTCATCGATCGCCGAGGGACACTGCCGCCCGAAGATTGCATCCGCTACCTCATCGGCCTCGCGGCGGGGCTGCAGCACGCCTCGGATCGCGGCGTGATCCACCGCGATGTGAAGCCGAGCAACATCGTGGTCACGCCGGACGGCAAAGCGAAACTCATCGACATGGGCCTGGCCCGACAGCAGGGGCTGCACTCGGTCAACGGCGGTGTCACGCAGTCGGGCATGACGCTCGGCACCTTCGATTACATCTCGCCGGAGCAGGCGCTCGACCCGCGCAGCGTCGATGTCCGGAGCGACATCTACAGTTTGGGCTGCGCCTTCTACCACGCCCTCACCGGTCGTCCGCCGGTGCCCGAAGGCACAGCCGCGAAAAAGCTGCACGCCCATCAGCACGAACCGCCGACCGATCCCCGGCAGCTCAATCCGCTCGTGCCCGATGGCTTGGCCGTGATCCTCTCGGGGATGATGGTAAAGATTCCGGATCGGCGTTATGCATCGCCGGAAGCGCTCATCCGCGATCTGGTCGCGCTCGCCGAAACGCTCGGCATTTCCATCGACGCCCAGAATCTGCCGGGGCAGTCCGCCCGAACGGGTCAGATCCGCATCTTACCGTCTCGGGAGCGCAACCGCTTCTCGGCGGCCGCGCTCCTGAGCTTCGGCGTGGTCGTCGCTTCGATCGTCATCTTGGTGCTCACGCTCTCGGGCCGCTCCGGACACAAGGCGGTCGCATCGTCCGCCGAGGAACCGGTGCCCACTCGACCCGGTGTAACGGTCGATCTCATCGGTGCCGAGCAGCCCCGGCCCCCGGTCGCCGCGCGGCGGGTGCTGCAACCCGCCAACGCGGCGGAGCTGATCGCGGCGCTCGGGGAACCGAATGCGATCATCCAGCTCGCGCCGGGCCAAGTTTACGATCTGTCCGCGACGGCGGGCGCGACATACACCGGCAAAGAGTTCGAACTCGAATCGCAGAATCCGGCGCAGCCGGCTGTCGTGAAGCTCGCGGCGAGTCCCGTCGATTGGGAGAAGCCCGGGGCCGTGCGGGCGGGCGGGCTGACGGTCTCCGGCGCCGATGGCGTGCGCATCCGGAGCGTCCGATTCGCCATCACGCAAAAGCCCGGCGGCGACGAATCGACCGACAGCCCTGTCGGCCTGCTGCTCGACGGAGCCGCCAAGATCGAGCTTTCGCAGTGCCAGTTCGAACTCGACCGGAGCGAGACGGCGTCGGATGGCGTCGGAGTCGCCGTGCTCGGGGCGAATCGCGGCGGGACCGAGATCGCCGTGCGGAACGCCACCGTCGGCCTGCGGCGCTGGGTCGGCTTCGAGCTGGCCGGCGCGGTCCGCGCCGACTTCACGGAATGCGGCTTCGCGACCTCGCGCTCGGGCATCCGCTTCTCGGGCCAAGCGGCAACTCAGTCGCTCGCCCTGCGCTTCTGCACGTTCTTAATCGAGAATCGCGGCGCGGCCATCGAAGTCTCTGACACGTCTTCGGCCAAGATCCAAGCGGGCTTCTCGCTCTTCGCCTCCGCGAATACCGATCCGCCGACGATGATGATGCCCGAGCCGAACGAGCGCCGGCCGACGATGATCCGTACGGCCGGGGGAGCGACCGCGACCGCGGCGCCGTTCGCGAATCAGCCGAGCGCGTTCTATCGCGTCGAAAGCCCGAGCGGTTGGGAATCGCCGATCGACCTGAAGCAGCACCCGTGGGCGGGGGCCAATCCGGCCGCGAAGCTCGATTCGGCCGAGCCGTGGAAGGCCTTCGAACTCGACCCGCGCCTGAAGCCGATTCGCGTCCAAATTCCGCGCGACGTGCAGATTTTGGGCGTGAAGCAGTTGCCGCTCGACAGCACCAAAATCTACGGCACTTGGCCGCCCGGCGGCTCGCAAGCGGGCACGCTCCCCCCCGGTGTGAAAGTCTGGTACCCGAATCCTCCGGCCGCCGAGAAGGACTCCTTGCCCGATGGCGTCTACGACAACCTCGCCCAGGCCATCGCGGTGCTAAAGCCGAACGATACCCTCTGGATCCGGGGCGCGGGCACCGTCGAAGTGCCGGCGCTCGCCGCGTTCTCGAAGCCCGATTTCCGCATCACGATTCGCCCCGAAGACGAGAAGGGCATGGTCGCGCTCGTTCCGGCCGAGTCCAAGCGCCTCGACCAGACGATGTTCCAGCTCGATGAAGGCGATCTCCGCTTCGAGCGGATCGAGTTCCGACTCAAACCGACTGTCGAGCGAGTCGGCGACCTGAAGTCGCAATCGGCCGTCACGGTCGCGGGGGGTCGCAGTTGCGAGTTCCACGGTTGCATCTTCACGATGGAGCAGCGAAAGGAGGAGATCCTCGCGGCCGTATCGCTCGTCGATGCCTCCGAAAAGATGCGGAAGACGGAGCCGGTCCGCCGGCCGGTGATCCGGATGGAAGACTGCATCGTGCGCGGCCGGGGCCGGGCGGTGTGGGCGCCCGCCGCATTCCCGTTCGACTTCACCGCGAGTAACGTGCTGATCGCACTCGCGGCCCCGTTCGTGGAACTCGAGGCTCCGGCCAAACCGGCGCCGAGCGGCGCCGTCATCTCGCTCCAACTCTCGCATGTGACGGCGTGGCTCGCCGGCGGGCTCGTCGATCTCCGCTGCGGGAAGGGCACCGACGACAAACCCGCCCTGTTCGTGCCCGTCGAGATCCGCTCCGAGAACTGCCTGTTCGTCCCAGTCGGGGCCGGGGCGCCGCCGATGGCCCAGGTGGGGGGTGGCGATGCCGCGCTGTGGGATCGCTATGTGACTTGGACCGCGTCGAACGGCAACGGCTACGGCAACTTTCCGGATGCCGCGGCGATGGTCGAGGTGACCTCCGAAGAACCGGACGGCAAGAACAAACGACTCGACATCGAGAGCTGGATGCAGTTCGCCAAGGAGAAGCCCGCGAGCTTCGCCAAAGTCACCTTCGCCAAGGGTCCGGGATCGGCCGCCGACTTGCCGGGCGTGCGGGCCGAGGATGCCGCCGTGCAGGACTCGCCGTTCGGCGCCGGCGTCGGCTGCCGCGCGAAGGATCTTCCCAAGCCGGGCCGATGACCCGATCTCACTTCGGACCTTTGATGCGGAGCAGTCCGGCCGGGGAACGCATCCAGTCGAGGCTCGCCGGCATCACCTTCTCTTTGTCCTTCGACGCGGCGAGATTCTCGGCGTTCCGGTTCAGCGATTCCGAGATGGCCAGGCCGAAGTCGCCGTGATCGAAGAAGAACCGCTCGATGATGTGGCGGTTGTCCTTGAGCTTGACGGCCGCCACGGCCTCTTCGAACGCCCGGTTGGAATCGGCCGGCAGATCGCGGTGCGCGAGGACGATCCCCTTCCCGAATTTGCCCACGGCGAGCATCAAGTTCGGGCCGGCGATGCCCGCCGGCTTCAGCGCTTCGAATTCCGCGAAGACCGTCTCGGCTTCGTCGAAGCGCCGCTCTTGGACGCAGTGCAGCCCGAGTTCCATCCCGGCCTTCATCGCCGCCGGAGCCATGGGCCGCTGCTTGAAGGTGTCCCGCAGTTCGACTTCGCGCGCCGAGACGAGGCGGGCCGGCGCGCGATTCTCGGGCAATCCCACCGCCGGTGGAACGGTCGCAATTTCTTCCGGTGGATGGCCTCGGCCGAAGGCCCACCATCCGCCGAACGCCCCCAGCGCGAGTGCGCCGAAGCCGACAAGTCGCAGCGGCCAGCGCATCCCCGATCGCCGGTCCACATGCAGGGGTATCGATTCCGAAACGCGGACGCCATCGATACTGTTGCCACTCAGCGTGACGCTCAGGCTGAGCGGTGGCCCATTCGGCAGCGGCGCGCTCGGCGCCCCATGAACGATCGCCTTCTGGAGGCGGCCGAGATCGCGCAGGACATCGCGCGCCGACTGGTAGCGGTCTTCGGGACGCTTCGCCATCAACTTCGCGACCAGGGCGCCGAGATCGGCCGGCAAGTCCGGGCGGATGATCCCAAGCGGTTCCGGCGTCGCTTGGACGTGCTGCACGGCCACGTCGAACGCGTTCAGCCCGGTGTAGGGCGGATGACCCGCGAGCAGGTGGTAGGCGGTCACGCCGAAGGAGTAGAGGTCGCTGCGGTGATCGACGGGTCGGCCCTGCACCTGCTCCGGCGACATGTAGAGCGGCGTGCCGAGGGTCATCCCGCTCTGCGTGAGGCTGAGGGGCTTGCCCTCGCCGGCGAAGTAGCACGAGAGGCCGAAGTCGGTCACCTTCACTTCGACCTTGCGATTCAGCAGCACGTTCTCGGGCTTGATGTCGCGGTGAACGAGGCCGAGTTCCCCGGCGCGCTGCAGCGCGGCCGCGATCTGCTTGAGGATCGCGAGGGCGACGGGCAATTCCGGCGGGCCTTTGCGCTCGAGGTACTCGCGGAGGTTGCGGCCTTCCACGTATTCGAGCGCCATGTAGTTCAGACCGTCTTCGACGCCGACCGCGTAAACCTGCACGATGTTTGGATGGCTGATGCGCGCCACGGCCTCGGCCTCCGCCTGGAAGCGCTTCAGCGCGACGGCGTTGGCCGCGAGTTCCTTGCGGAGGATCTTGAGAGCGACTTCGCGCTTCAGCGACTGCTGCCGGGCGAGGTAGACTTGACCCATGCCGCCCTGCCCAATCTTCCGCAGGACCGCGTAGTCGCCGAGTGTGCGCCCGGTCAGATCCGCG
>JAYVTJ010000136.1:0-3513 GCA_043774415.1 Fimbriiglobus sp.
TGTCGGACATCTTCAGGCAGCGCAGCCCCTCACCCGTGAGGATGTTCAGCATCTGCGCGTCGATCTGGCTCGGCCCGACCGCGACCTTTTGCGATTCGATGCCGACGATGGTCCCGCTCAGATTGCCCGGCTGATTGGTGGCACCCGGCTGCATGACGACGTCGATCTTCTCGCCTCGGGCCTGGGTCAGAATCCCCGCGAGCGTCGGCTGATTGTTCAGGTTGATCGCGAAGCTGCTCAGGGTGCGCGCCACCGGTTCGCGGCTGTCGTAGCTCACGGCGCTCACGCGACCACCGTCGAGGTCTTGCAGAGTCATCGACTTCAGCAGATCGTTGATGTCGGTTTCGGGGAAGGTGAGATCGACTCGCGCATCGGCCGTGACCTTGCCGCTGCGGGCGAAGTAGCCGACGCCGGAGTTGAACATCACGACTTGCGTGATCGGCAGCGTGACGGCGGCCTTCGGGTCTTCGATCTTTTTTTCATCGGCGCTGAAGAGGCGGTCGGCCCCAAGTCCGACGGCGACGGCCCCGGCGACGGGGGCGACCATGAGCCAGCGATTGAGACGCATAGGAGAGACTCCGAGAAAAGGGGTTCCACACCACTCCGACGATCCGGAGGGTCGTTCGGATTGCCGATTCTGTCACGCGGGCGCAACAGAGGGAATGCCGAATCGCCCGCGATTTCGACCGCGACTTCGGGTACTATCGCCACCTATGAGCGAAAAACCGGTTCCTACCGCGCTTCCGCGCGTGCTCGGCCCCTGGCTCGCGGCGGCACTCGTCGTCGGCACCGTCATCGGTTCGGGGGTGTTCCGCAAAGGCAAAAACGTCGCGGAGAACGTGCCCGAATTCGGTCTGGCCATCGGCGTCTGGATTCTCGGCGGCGTCCTCGCCCTCCTCGGATCGCTCGCCATTTCGGAGGTCGCGGGGCGATTCCCGAAAGCCGGCGGCAACTACGTCTTCCTCCGCGAGGCGTACGGCCGGCTCTTCGGATTCCTCTGGGGCTAGGTCGAATTCGGCATCATCAAGACCGCGTCGATCGCGGTGCTCGCCACCATGTTCACCGATTCGCTGCACAACATCTTCCAGCTCGCATTCCGCACGTCCGGCGAAGTGATCGCCTTTTGGCCTCGGCAGGGGATCACAATCTCGGTGATTGCATTTCTCTCGCTCGTGAATGCCCGCGGGACCAAACTCGGCGCCGGGGTGCAGATGGTGCTCACCATCATGAAAATCGGCTCGCTGATCGGCTTGGCCCTGCTCCCGCTGCTCGTGCTGGCCTTCGCCGATCCGCATCCGCGTCCGACGACGGCGAACATGGCTCCGCTCTGGCCATCGGATTGGAGCAGTGTCAACTGGGGCAAGTTCGGTGCGGCCGTGGTCGCGGTCCTCTGGGCCTACCACGGCTGGATGAACCTCGGCACGATGGCCGAGGATGTGAAAGAACCCCAGCGGAACCTGCCTTTGGGCCTCCTCGGCGGAGTCCTCGTCCTGATCGTGTTGTACGTCTCGGCGAACGTCGCGTTCTATTCGACGATCCCGCAGCCGGAGATGGCGGAAATGGGGAGCACCCCCGTCGCCACCGAGTTCAGTTTCCGACTCCTCGGTGCGGCGGGAACCCTCATCGCTTCGGCCATCCTGATGACATCCGTTCTCGGTGCTCTGAACGGGAACATCCTCGTCGCCCCGCGATTGCTCTATGCCATGGGCGATGACGGACTGGCTCCGAAAGGGCTGCGCTCGCTCCATCCGCGCTATCACACCCCGGCGCGGGCCATGGGCGTCTACGCCGTCTGGTCGATCATCCTCGTGCTGGCCGGCGGAATCTTGAAGGAATATGGCCTGCCGGTCTTCGATCTCGGTTTCGGAGCCATCGATCTGAACGTGCCCGAGAAGAAGAACCTGTTCGACATGCTCACCGACTACGTCATCTTCGGCGCGGCCGCCTTCGAAACGCTGGCCGTAGGGACGCTCTTCGTCTTCCGGTATCGCAATCCCGGTCGCGATCTCCCGTATCGCTGCCCAGGCTATCCCGTCGAGCCTGCGCTCTATGTGCTCATCATGGCCGGCGTACTCGCAAACATGTTCCTGAGTCGCGAATCGCGCTCCGAAGCGATCTTCGGCGTCGCGTTCGTGGCCGTGGGAGTCGGGGTCTACTTCATCGTCGATCGGCTCACTTCTTCTTCCGCTTCGACGCCTTCGGCGCGGGTGTGACCGTTTCCGATGCGGCGCTCTTCGAGCGGCCGTTCACCGGCCCCGTCGGCACTCCACCCGGCCCCGGGCCGACGCGGATGCCCAACTTCGCCAGCGAGCCGATCAGCTCCTCGGCTTCCCCGCGGGCCTCGGCCGAATCGACCTTCGCCAGGGCGATGGCCGCGTACCAGAATCGCTCGCGGTCCTTCGGCGACAGCGAATCGGGGTCGGCCCCCAGCTCGCGCACATGTTCCCGGTCGAACTTCATCGCCTTCAGCAGCTGGGAAAGATCGCGCCAGCTCATGCCCATCGACAGGATCGTCCCGTCCGGCGCCGTGAGCGTCCGGCCGATGGCGATGTGGAAGAGGCCGCGGAGGTGCCCCCCGATGAGGCGGTGATCCCGGGCCAACTGGAGCATCATCTGAGTCCCTTCCATTCCGCCGACTCCGTCGCCACGATTACCCGGACCCACTCTGACGGAATTCCCCCGTTTCCACAAGTCCCGTTTTCGCCCCGGAGCGCCCAGTTTGAAGTCCGCTACCAGATCCGCGGTTCGCGTCGGTTCTGCCCCAGGTGCAGCGCCCCCGTCGCGGCGGCATCCAGCAGGTCGTCGTGCTCGCCGAAGGGATAGCTCGTCAGCTCTTCCCACAGCGGCAACTGCGAACCGTCGGCGGCGATGCGGAAGGTGCCGCTCTGCACGCTCACCGAGAACGCGCTGAACCGGGCGAGCTTCGATCGGCTCTGCTTCACGCCGACCACTTTCGGGCCGAAGCTCGCGTGTCGCACGAGCAGTTCCCGCACGGCGTCGAAGGCCCCGTTCGACTCGAACACGATCTCGTCCGGCTGCCACGCCGACTCCGTAGCCGCGATCCACTCCACGAGGTCGGGCGAGGCCACCCGCTTCGCTTGCGCCGAGAGGCACAGAATCGAATTCCCCACCGATCCGAGCACCACGAGGGCACTCGCATCCGCGCTCGCCTTCGTGCTCACCGCCGGATCCACGCTCAAAATCACCCGGTCGAACGTTTCCGGGCGCTCGGTCCACGTCCGCACCCACTCCGGTCGAATCACCAACTCGTCCTCGGCCATCGGCGTCAACCGGTAGCCCCGGGCGAAGGCCGCCGAGCCGATCTCCGCCCGCCGGGCTTCGAGCGCCGTCCGGGGCCAGTGCTCCGTCCAGACCGGCTCGCAGTCCGGGCCGATCGGCCGGCGGTAGAGGGCGTACGCCGGGTTCTTCTTGAGCCGGGCGTTCAGGTCGTCCGCGTGCCACGGCGTGCTCAGCCCCCAGAAGCGCCCGGTCGGTTCGAGCAGGTTCGCCAGG
>JAYVTJ010000137.1:0-2171 GCA_043774415.1 Fimbriiglobus sp.
CGCTCGACCCGGCCGAACCAGCGCTCTTTCAGCAATCGCACACCTTCGCCCGATGCGCTCGGCAAGCCGACGAGCACCTCGGCGATGCTGTCGCCGGGACCTCCGATCACCTGCGCGAGGAACGGTGCCCCGAGCAGCTTCAGGATCTCCTTGGCCTCGGTGCGGAGAGGATTGGGTTCCTCGGGTCGCTTTGCCGTGCTGAAGGCTGTAGGATATGCCGCGATCGTATCGGCATCGGAGAACTGCGGGAACAGGAACGCGGCCCCGCCGGAGTAGCCGACGCGCGGATCGAATCCGCGTCCGCTCAGGACGATCAGCAGTTCGGCCTCGACGATCTTGCGGTTGAGGTAGACCCGCCGCTCGCCCTTCGTGGTCGCGAGGTAGGCGATCTTCTCGCGGTTCTCCGGGGCGTGGACCTCGACTTGCACATCGCCGAGGTCGTCGGGGAGTTCGTCGATCCAGCGCTGATCGCGCGAATGAGCGGGGACGAGCAGCGTGACGTTCGACGGATCGATGTGAGCCGATTGCAAATGTCGCAGGATGGGAATCAGCAGACCGGCGAGGTGCGGCAATCGCTCATCGACGAGGATGACCGCGCGGTCGTCGGGAGTGACGGCGCGGCGGAGGGGCACACCGAGCCCGATGACTCGCTCCAGCGCGGCGGTCATCGATTCCGCCGGGACTGTGGAACCGAGCGGTTCGGTGGCCCGGTTCAACCGCAGGATTATCTCTCCGGGAACGGCGAACGTCCAAGATCCGGAACCGACCGTCAATGTCACCGACTCGGTCATCGGTTTGCACCCGCCAAAAGGTCATCCCAGCTCACAGCATCGAGGATGGCATCGGCGAGTGATTCGAGCCGAGCCGTGTCGGTCGTGGCTTGCAGCGCGGCTGCTGCGGCCGCACTCGGCGGCCCGAACCGCTTCGTGCCGATGCGCAGGATCGTGGAACGCAGACCTTGGCTCAGACCTTGGCTCAGACCTTGGCTCAGGCCTTGGCTCAGACCTTTGGCTTTCCCCTCCTCCAAGATCCCTTGGTAGGTCGTCGATTCTTCCATCAGCATGCTCAGCCTCCGGTAAAGCTCGGCCACGCGGGCCTTATCGTAACGCAAACCGCACAGGACATACGAAGAGCCCAAGAGGCTGTTCGCTACCGATTCTTGAACTCCGCTCCCCTCCAAATACTCCCGAAATCGATCCAAACTCTCCTCCAAGTTTCGACTCGCTTCGTCGGTCAGCAGCGCGAGGGGAGCGAGCCCCAAGCCGCCTCCGAGCCAGTGATCGACCGGCCGCTCCCATACTTTTTCGATTCGGTATCGGAACTCCGCGATGATCCGGCCGCCCGGCCCCAATCGCCGATAGCAACCGGTCTGATCGCTCGCCAGCGCTTTGGGCCTCAGCAGAATCAGCACTGTTTCGACCGGTTTGTCGTGCTGGTGATCGACTAGGGTATTGTACCGCATCAGATCGCGCGGGATACCCAATCGGGGGTTGGCTTCGAGTTCCAAGTGCAACACGGTCGGTTCGGCGCCGTCGATCAAAAAGAGTTTGTCGGCTTGGATCGACGTGGCGAGATCGGTGTCGAGCGGCACCGCCGGGCCCGCCGGAATCCCCGCGAACCGCGCGAACTCCGCGGCCCAGTCGTCGGGCCGGAGATCGATCATCGCGTTGAGCGTGGCGTCGAAGGGCTTGGCCAAATCACATCCTCCCTGACGGGGATCACCGCTTCCCCCGGCCGATGGCATAGTACGCGAAGCCCTGAGTCGCCATCGATTTCTCGTCGTAGATGTTGCGGCCGTCGAAAATCACCGGCGTCGTGAGCAGCCGCCTCATCAGCTCGAAATCGGGGGTGCGGAACTCCTGCCACTCCGTCACGATCACCAATCCATCGGCCCCTTCGAGCGCTCCGTACGGCTTGTCGGAGTATGCGATTCGATCTCCGTAGATCGCTTTCACGTTGGCCATCGCTTCGGGATCGTGGACCCGGCACTTCGCGCCGGCCGCGAGCAGGGCGTCGATGAGCACGAGCGCCGGCGCCTCGCGGATGTCGTCGGTTCGCGGCTTGAACGCCAGACCCCAGATGGCCAGCGTCTTCCCCTTTAACTCGCCGCCGAAGTGCCGCTTCACCTTTCCGAAGAGCACCTGCTTCTGGGCTTCGTTCACGTCGTCCAC
>JAYVTJ010000138.1:0-3975 GCA_043774415.1 Fimbriiglobus sp.
TCGACCACCGCTTCGACCGTCTGCTCGGGGAAGAAGACCCCCGTCGGGTTCGGTTCCCCCAGCCCGCGGATGGTTTCGGTCGCGCCCCCTTTGCCGAAGGCGATTACCGGGGCACCGCACGCTTGGGCTTCAACCGGAACGATGCCGAAGTCCTCTTCGGCCGGGAAGAGCACGGCGGCGCAGCGGCGGAAGTGATCGCGGATCACCCCGTCGGGTTGCCAGCCGAGGAACGTCGTCGCGGGGCCGGCCGTCGCTTGCAACTTCGCCGCCTCTTGGCCCGAACCGATTACGACGAGGCGCTTGCCGAGGCGGCGGCAGGCTTCGACGGCGAGGTCGAAGCGCTTGTACGGGGCGAGCGCGGAGACCACGAGGTAGAAGTCTTCGCGCGGCACATCGGCGGGGGTGTAGAAGTCGGTATCGACGGGCGGATAGATGACGGCGCTGTCGCGGTCGTAGCACTCGCGGATTCGCTTCCGGATCGTTTGGCTGATCGCGATGAAGTGGGTCACGCGGCGAGCCGTGCGGCGGTCCCACTCGCGCAGGCGCTTCAGGATCACGCCGACGGCGCGGGCCTTCAACCCGCCGCGGAAGTAGGAGCCTTGCATGTGCCAGGCGTAGCGCATCGGGCTGAAGCAGTAGCAGATGTGCGGAACGCCGAGTGGCGGCCGCGCGGCCTTCGCCACGCAGTGACTGAAGCTGAGGACGAGTTCGGTCGATTCGGGGATCGGCCAGCGCGCCGCCAGCGGCATGAGGGGCAGCAGATAGCGGTAGTAGCGCGGCCAGCCGGGGAGGGCGTTCAGCGCGCTGGTGCGCGGATGCAACCGCTCGATCGCCTCGGAAACCGACCCCCGCTTGTGGAGCAGCGTGAACAGTTCGGCCTCGGGCCAGCGCTCGCAGGCCGATTCCAAACACTTCTCGCCGCCGCGCATCCCCGTGAGCCAGTCGTGGACGAGGGCGACGCGCAGCGGTGGAGTCGGAGCATCGGTCATGCGATCCAATTTACGGACGCTCGGACTCGCCGGCGCAAACTGCCCGGAGTGCCCTCTTTGCGGGATGCGCCGCCCGCCCCGGCAGACCGCACCGGTTCCCCGCTGCGCCCCGGTCGAAATTTGTTGAATCGACCCGAATCGACCTTACCATCTCAGAACGGTAAACTTGCAGCTCCGCCTTCGTCCCGATTTTCATCGCCGCTCGACATCCGGAGTTCCGTTCGGTTCTTCGACCCGGAACTCCTTGAGGGAATCGCATGCCCGTCGAATTGCTCTCGCTGCGCTCGTGGCTCAAGCCGACCGCATCGCCGAAGCCGAACCGTCGCCCGCTCCAGTTCGAACAGCTCGAAGACCGCTTGACCCCCAGCGGCACGCCGCTGCCCAGTGGGCCTCAATACCTGCCCCCCTCGCAGTTCCTCATCGGCGAAGCCGACACCGCCGCCTCGAACGCGGCGCCCCTGAGCATCGCATTCGCCTACTTGAACGCGCACGCCGCCGAATTCGGAATCTCGGCGGGGGATCTGACCCTGGCGCGGGTGACGGATCAGTACCGCGATGACTCCACCGGGATCAGTCACATCTACCTCCGCCAGTCCGTCAACGGTCTGGAAGTCGAGAACGCCAACATCGCCATCGCGGTCGGCCGGGACGGCCGGGTCATCACGGCCGGGGGCGGTTTCGTCGCGGGACTCGCCGCGCTGGTCGGTCCGGGCCCGGTCGCGCCGGCACTCTCGCCTTCGCAGGCCGTGCAGAAAGCGGCCGACGCGCTCGGCGTCGCCGTGACCCACGGCATCACTGTGACAACACCTCCGTCGGGAGCCGCGAGTTCGTCGGTGATCTCCGCGTCCGATGTGTCGCTCGATCCCATCACGGCGAAACTGCACTACGTCCCGACGGCCAACGGCAGCGCGGCCCTGAGCTGGCAGTTGGTCATCCGGACCACGGATCACGATCACTGGTACGATCTGAGCATCGCGGACGCCGGCGGCACGTTGAATGCGGTGTCCGACTGGGTCGAGCACGCAACTTACGACGTCATAGCCCGCCCCGATGAAAGCCCGCAGGACGGCGCCTTCCAAGTGCTGACCGATCCCCAAGACCTCGCCGCCTCCCCTTTCGGCTGGCACGACACCGACGGACTCGCCGGGGCGGAATTCACCGACACACGCGGCAACAACGTCGATGCCCACCTGGATACCAACGACAACGATTTCGCCGACGGCGACGAAGGGGGCACACTCCGGCCCGACGGCGGACTCGCACTCGATTTCAGCGGCTTCACCTTCAATCCGACGACCGCCGCGAGCACCGCGCAGAACCGGGCCAACGCACAGCTCAACCTCTTCTACGCCGTCAACACCGTCCACGACATCCAGTACCACTACGGCTTCACCGAGGCGGCCGGAAACTTCCAGGTGAACAACTACGGGAACGGCGGCTTGGGCGGTGACGCCGTGGAAGCCGATGGCCAAGACGGCGGCGGCATCAACAACGCCAACTTCGCCACCCCGCCGGACGGGCTGGCGCCGCGGATGCAGATGTACCTCTGGGCCTTGAATGGCACCTCGCGCGATGGCGACCTCGACAACAGCGTGATCTTCCACGAATTCGGCCACGGGGTGTCGAACCGACTGACGGGCGGACCCTCGAACGCGAGCGCGCTCAACGCGCAGCAGTCCGGCGCCATGGGGGAAGGCTGGAGCGAGTTCTACGCCATGATGCTGCTGCAGAAGGCCTCCGACACCGCCAACGAGGGCTACGGCAGCAGTTCGTACGTCGCCGGGACCGCCCAGAGCAGCGCGGGGCTCCAGGCATACCCCTACAGCTTCAACAAGGCCATCGACCCCCAGACGTTCGAGGTCTACGGCACCTCCGGCACCACCTCGTACGGCCAGCCCAAGGACACCGAAGTCCACGCCGTCGGGGAAGCGTGGACCGCGGCCCTCTGGGACATGAACTGGCTGCTCATCGACAAGTACGGCTTCGATTCGGATCTCTACACCGGCTGGACCGCGGCGCCCGGCCCCGGCCACGCCGGGAACAAGCTGGCGCTGCAACTCGTCAACGAAGCGATGAAGCTCCAGCCGACGAACCCGACATTCATCCAGGGCCGCGACGCGATCCTGGCCGCCGACATCGCCCTCAACGGCGGCGAGGATCAGGCCGAAATCTGGCAGGCCTTCGCCCGCCGCGGACTCGGGGTCAACGCCTCCACCCCGAACTCCAATTCCAATTCGCTCACCATCGACTTCAACGTCCCGCCCCAGGTCACCATCACGTCGCAACCGCTGGTGCTCGAAGGAGACAGCGGGTCGTACGGGGTGACTTACACCGTGCGGCTCTCGGCGCCGAGCGCCCAGACCGTGACCGTGCGCTATGCGACGGTCGATGGCACCGCGACCGCGGCCGACGGCGATTTCGCCGCCGCGAGCGGCATCCTGACGTTCTCCCCCGGAACCACCTTCAAAGAGATCAACGTCCAAGTCTTCGGCGACGTCAAGTTCGAAGCGGACGAAACGTTCTCCGTCGTCCTCTCGTCGCCGACCAAGGCCTTCGTCGTCGCCGCCACCGGTAAGGCCGCCGTCGTGATTCTCAACGACGACGCCGCCCCCCCCGGGGGCACGACCCCGACCCCGTCCGGACCCAAAGGTCCTCTGCACACGCTCGCCGCGACGACCGACGGGGGCGGGGCCGCCGAAGTCCGCGCCCTCGAGCCTTCGTCCGGCAACCTCCGCTGGGCCTCCCATCCGTTCGTCGGCTTCTCCGGGTCCCTGACGATCGCCGTGGGCGATGTGGACGGCGACCGCGTGCAGGATGTCGTGGTCGGGGCCGGGGCCGGGGCCCAGCCCCGCGTCGTCGTCCTCGACGGGGCCGACGGCCATCAGATCCGCAGCTTCTTCGCCTTCGCCACCGGGTTCGCCGGCGGCGTCACGGTCGCGTCCGGCGATGTCAGCGGCGACGGCATCGACGACATCATCGTCGGGGC
>JAYVTJ010000139.1:0-1613 GCA_043774415.1 Fimbriiglobus sp.
CGCAGCGGCTCGAAGACCTCTTCTGGACCCTGCTCAACTCGACGGAGTTCTCATGGAACCACTGACGCGCCGGACCTTCGTCCGCACCGCCACCCTCGCCGGCGCCACGTGGCTCACCCCCGTCGGCCACATGCTCGCGCGCGCCGCCGAGGCGAAGCCGAAGCTCAAGGCCACGGCGAAGTCGGTCATCGTCCTCTGGATGGGCGGCGGCCCGAGCCAGCTCGAAACGTTCGACCCGCATCCGGGCAAAGACATCGCCGCCGGGTCGAAGGCGATCGACACGAAACTGAAAGGCGTCAAGCTCGGCGAGGGCCTCGGCAACCTCGCCGAGCAGATGGAGCACATCAGCCTCGTGCGCTCCGTGATGAGCAAAGAGGGGGACCACGAGCGCGGCACGACGACGATCAAAACCGGCTACCGCCCCGATCCGACGGTCGTCTATCCGAGCCTCGGCGCCATCGTCTGCCACGAACTCCCGGCCGCCGGGTGCGACATCCCGCGCCACGTCAGCATCCTCTCGTCGCAGTGGCCCGCCCGCGGCGGCTTCCTCGGGGACGGCTTCGACGCCTTCCGCACCGACGACCCCGCCGGCCCCGTGCCCGACACCCAATCGTTCCTCGTGCCGGCGCGCGACACCGACCGCCTGAAGCACATGGACGTCGTCGAATCGGCCTTCGCGAAGGGCCGCACGCGCCGCGTCGGAGCGACGCTGCACAAGGAGACGGTCGCCGATGCCCGCAAAATGATGAGTTCCGAGCAGCTCAAAGCGTTCGACGTGTCGAAAGAGCCGGCGGCGTTGAAGAAGCAATACGGTGACACCGCATTCGGCCGCGGTTGCTTGGCGGCCCGGCGGCTCATCGAAGTCGGCGTGCGCTGCGTCGAAGTGAACCTCGGCGGTTGGGACACCCACGCGAACAACCACGCCTTCCACGCTTCGCAACTGAAGATTTTGGATCCCGGCTTCGCCGCGCTCATCGCCGACTTGCGCGAGAAGAAACTGCTCGACAGCACCATCGTGCTCTGCGCCGGCGAGTTCGGCCGGACGCCGCGGATGAACCCGCTCGGCGGACGCGATCACTGGCCCGGCGGCTTCAGCATCGCCATTGCCGGCGGCGGCATCCGCGGTGGCCAAGTCATCGGCGAGACCGACCCCGAGGGCAAAGCCGCGGTGAAGGATCCCGTCGAAGTCGGCGACCTCCACGCGACGATCCTGAAGAGCCTTGGCATCGACTTCGAGAAGGTGAGCCAGACCCCCATCGGCCGGACCGTGAAGTTCGCCGAAGGGGAGCCGATCGCGAAGCTGCTGAAGGGGTGAGGAGCCTTTTCCGGAAATTCCGCCCGCGCCGATTTGACTCCGAACCATTCGTCGAGTATATAACTATGATCACTTGAATATAATTCCAAATTCTTATCCGCGAGGGCACGCCATGACACGACACCTACCATTCCCCCATGGAACTCCACCGACTCGGCGACGCGGCGTGGCTCGCATACTTGCCGGATGAATCATCGGCCGTGCGATTGTCCGCGCGGATTCGCGAACTGGCACCCGCGTGGTTGCAGGATGTCGTTCCGGCGTATGCGACGGTCGGAGTTTACTTCGATCCGGATCG
>JAYVTJ010000140.1:0-5549 GCA_043774415.1 Fimbriiglobus sp.
GCTATCCGCACGGCTTCCAGGCATCGATGAACGCTCCGCCGAGCTACGGCACCGCCATCCCGCACGATTCGATGCTGCTCCACAGCCCCACGGTGGTGCCGCCCGGCGCCGGCAACCCGCGGATCGACATCGATCCGCCCAAGCCGATGCCGATGACCGGGAAGTAGGTTTTTCCGAGCCGCGAGCGAGAGCTGCGTCTCGAAGCCAAACGCAGCTCACGCTCGCGGCTCGGAAGGAGCGACTTCCTTCGCCTTCTCCTCGGCCGAACTCCCGCGCACGTAGAGCGGTTCGAGCGCGAAGAGTTCCGCGCGCGTGAGAGCGGGGACGTGCGGCAGCAACTTCAGCAGCGAACCGAGCACGCCGTCCACATCCACCGGCACCCTCCGCACCGATGCGGGCAGAGCGCCGCCGTGGAGTTCTAACCCCGGCCCCGTGACGGTGACCCCGTCCCGCAGCGTCGCCATCCAATCCACTCGCTTCTCGGCACGGAGGGCGTCGAGCGGTCGCCCGCCCGCTCCGAAGCGCTGAACGTAGACTGTCTGCTTCAATGCGTCGGCGATCACCTCCACTTCGCCGGCGCCATCCACCATCGCCGCGAGGATTCGGAACGTCGGCACCGCCACGACCGGGCAACCGAGAGCGTAGCCGAGCGTCTTCGCGATCATCACGCCGATGCGCAGGCCCGTGTAGCTCCCCGGCCCCGTGTCGACGGCGATGCCCGTGAGATCGGCGGGCTTCAACCCGTGCCGTTCGAGCAGCCCCTGCACGCCCGGCACGAGCGCGCGGTTGTATTCGCGCCCCTTCGGCAGCCGCAGCGCTCCCGCGATGCGACCGTCGACGGCCAGCCCCGCTTGGGCCGCGTCGGAGGTTTCCAGGAGTAGCCAGCGCCCGTCCATTTCGCCGCCGGGGTGTCAGCCCGCGCTCCCGCTCTTAGAATCTGAAGACAGATTAACCACAGAGTCACCGAGAGCACAGAGAAGAAGATTTTCACCGCAGAGAAAGAAGAGGACGCAGAGAGATCCAAGAATTTGAGTCGGCGGCGTCGGAGGACATTCTTCGATCTCATCGTCTCCGCGATCTCTTCTTCCTCTGCGGTGAAAATCTTCCTCCGACTCTGTGCCCTCGGTGACTCTGCGGTAAGCACTCCTGGAATCCGCATGACGGCCACCATCCACGTCGACGGCGGTTCGCGCGGCAACCCCGGCCCGGCCGCGTACGCCTTCGTCATCCGCATTCCGGGGCAGCCCGATGTCGAAGACTGCGCGACCATCGGCACCGCCACGAACAACATCGCCGAATACACGGCCCTGATCCGGGCGTTACAACGGGCGAGCGACTTGGGATTGCGCGATCTCGCCGTGTTCGGCGACAGCGAGCTGATGGTGAAGCAGATGAATGGCGAGTACCGCGTGAAGAACGCCGACCTCCAGGATCTGTACGCGGAAGCGCAGGATCTGCGCCGGCGGTTCGATTCGGTGTCGCTCGAACACGTCCGCCGCGAGAAGAACAAACGCGCCGACGAACTCTGCAACTTCGCGCTCGACGGCGTGCCGATCCGCCCAACCGGGACGCCGGCGCCGGCGAAGACCAGCGCGGCGCCGAAGGTGACGGCGAGCGATCGCGGCGTCCGCGCCGATGTGCTCGCGTGCCTCGGCGCCGCCGCGACTTCGTGGGCCGCGAACGGTCCGCAGCAGCCGGCGCCCGCGCTCGTTTGGGAGCAGATCTGGTGGATCCTCGAAGACGGCAACGTGCTGAAGAAGAAGAAAGCGAACTGACTCCATGCCCGACGTTTTCCCGTTCGCCGCCATCGCCGCCGATGCGCTCCTCCAGGTCGGCGGCAAGGGCTTGAGCCTCGCGCGCACCGCTGCTGCCGGGCTGCCGGTGCCGCCGGGGTTCGTCGTCAGCACCGATGCATACCGCCGGTTGTTCCGAGCGGGCATCGCGTCCGATGCGGGGTTCGTCGCGGCGCTGAACGCCGCGTATCGAGAACTCGGCGGTGGTGCCGTGGCGGTGCGCTCGTCGGCGACGGCGGAAGATGGCGCCGAGACGAGCTTCGCGGGCCAGCAAGAAACGATCCTCGGCGTCGTCGGCGAAGGGGACTTGGCGAATGCGGTTGAGCGCTGCTGGAAGTCGCTCTACACCGAGCGTTCCATGGCCTACCGCCGGCAGCAGGGGATCGCCGACGACGGCGCCGCCATGGCCGTGGTCGTGCAGCGCTTGATCCCGGCCGAAGTCGCCGGGGTGCTCTTCACCCGCGATCCGCAGGATGCCACCGGGGAGAATCTGAGCGTCGAAGCCTCGTGGGGCTTGGGCGAAGCCGTCGTTTCGGGCCGCGTCACGCCCGACCGCTTCCGCGTGAACTTGGCGACGGGGAACGCGGTCGAGAAGCACGCGGGCCTGAAGACGGTGGAGTTCACGCCGACCGGCGAGCGGCCCATCGACGGCGCCCGTCAAACGGAACTGTGCCTGAGTGACAGCGACTTGTCAGCACTCGCCGACTTGGCGCGGAAGGTCGAAGCCTGCTACGGCGCCCCGCGCGACATCGAATGGGCCATTGCCGCCGGCGAAATCTACCTTCTGCAAGCCCGGCCCATCACGACGGCGACCGCAGGCGAGCGCGAGACGTTGCGACAACGAACCATCGCAGATCTGCGCCGCCTTGCCGACCAGAAGGGGACGGTCTGGGTGAAGGCCGGCATCGGCGAAGTGCTGCCCGAACCGACGCCGATGACGTGGGATCTCGTGGGCCGGATGCTCGCGCAGGACGGCGGCTTCGGGGCGATGAACCGCGACCTCGGCGCTCGTCCGGATGCGTCGCTCGGGAACGAATCGGCGTTCGACCTCGTCGCCGGCCAGCCCATGATGAACCTCTCGCGGCTGCCGCGGATGCAGTTCGCCCGGGCCCCGTTCGAGTATCCGTTCGCCAAGTTCAAAGCCGATCCGAAGCTCGCGCTCACCCCCGCGCCGACGCTGCTCGGCCTCGGCGGCCTCGCGGGCATCGTCCGTCTGCCCGTCACCATCTGGCGCCTCTGGCGGATGACCCGCGTACCGCGGCTGCTGATGGCGAGCTACCCGGAACGCTTCCTGAACGAGGTGGTGCCGCCTTTCGTGAAGGATGCGAAGGCCGCGCTCGCGCAGGATTGGACCGCACTGTCGTCGCAGCGCGTGCTCGACCTGCTGCACACCTGGACGGGCCGCACGCTCGTCGATTTCGCACGGGAGAGTCTGAAGGCGACGGTGCTCGCCGACCTCGCCTGGAGCAACCTGTTCAACCTGCTCCAGCCGAAGCTCGGCGACGAGCGGGCGAATGCGGCCATCGCCGAATTGTCGCAGGGGGCTAAGCCGCCGGCGGACGCCGCGCTCGCCGATGGGATCAAAGCGTTCGCGGCCGGGACGCTGAGCGAAGCAGACTTCCTTGCGCGCTTCGGGCACCGCGGCCGCAACGAGATGGAACTGGCGCAGCCGCGCTGGAGCGAAGACCCGGCGGCGGTCGCGAAGCTTCGCGGCTCGGCGCCCGCTCTGCGCACCGGCTTCGACGACCTCGCGGCGAAGATCGACGCCCTCGGCAGAGTCTCGGACGACGACCTCTGGAAGCGCATCGCCAATGAGGCGCGGTTGGTTGGCCACCCGCGCCTCGGCGGCGCCAAGACGGCGACGAATCTGCGGGTGCTCCTCGGCCTGCGCGAAGCGGCAAAGCACTACTTCTTGTTGGGCTACGCCGTGATGCGGCGGGCACTCGTCGAACTCGATCGGCGCCACAAATTGAACGGGGGCATCTTCTATCTGACGCACGACCTGATGCAAGACGAACTACTGCTGCTGGTCGCGGGCGGCGACCTTGGCGCCACCATCGCATCGCGCAAGCGCGAGCGGCAACTTGCACTCTCCCTCGTAGTGCCGGCCGTGCTCTTCAGCGACGACCTCGACGCAATCGGCCGCGCGGCGCCGGCTCCCGACGGCGCGACTATCCTCACCGGCGTGGCCCTCTCGGCCGGGGTTGCGGAAGGGTCGGCCCTCGTACTCACGGAACCGGGCGACGCGCCGGACGAACCGTTCGTGCTCGTCTGCCCCTCCACCGATCCCGCGTGGGTGCCGCTGTTCGCGAAGGCGAAGGCGCTCGTCATGGAGACGGGCGGCGTCCTTTCGCACGGGGCCATCGTGGCGCGCGAGTTCGGACTGCCCGCCGTCGCCGGGTTGCCGGGCGTCGTGCGGGCGCTGCGTACGGGACAGCGCGTCCGCGTCGATGGCAGTCGGGGAATCGTCACGGTGCTGTGAAGCGGGTTGTCCGGTTTTCCGGAGGCGCCGAAAAAAGGCGCGGAATAATCGTTGCATTCGCACATCGGGGCGCTTACGATGGGCGGGATAGGAGTGAGAACGCCCGCAAGGCTGCGGAAATCGGTCGGGTTCGCCCATTTCTCCGCACGGCATTTGCAGCAATTTCTCCGACTCGCGGATCTCAGCCCGCGAGTCCATCCTGTTCGGCTTCACTCAGCTCTTTAGCTCCTGTCGGGAGAGCATCATGAGTCTGGAACTTCTCAGCCCACCGGCGGCCGGTTCGGCCCTTTTGAAGTCCTCCAACCCCGAACTGCGCCGCGTTCGAGTTTCGGAAAGCGACGACGCCATCGTGTTGAAGGGTACGGTGAGCTGCTACTACCTCAAGCAGCTCGCACAGGAATCGGTGAAGGGCGCCGCCGAGGGGCGGCGCGTCGTCAACCTGCTCGAAGTCCGCCGGTGAATCAGCGCCCCAACGAGCCGATCAACATCCCGGCCGCGAATTGGCCGATCGGCGTGCGCACCCGGAAGTCCGCGCCGCCCCGCACGTCGAGCGCGTACATCGCGCGTTGAGTGTCGAGCGCCGAAAGAAATTCCAGCCCCCGCGGATTGCCCCCGCCCGCAACGATCAGCTCCTTCGCCTTCGCCATGTTCGCCCGCGTCTCGAACGCCCGCGTCTCCGCCGGCTTGAGCGCCATCGCCCGCTTCAGCTCCGCTTGCGCATTCGGGCCGACCGCCAGGAACAGCCCGCCGCTGCCGACCGCGACGTTCAGCGCGGCCTTCTCGCCGAAGACCTTCCGGATGCCCTCCGGCAGCAGCTTCTCGAGGTCGACCGTGTGCACCGCCACATCGCCGATCTTGTAGGCGTTCAGCTTGATCGCCTCGGCGAATTCCTTCGGCAGGTCCTTGCCCACGGCCAGCACGAGCTTCACCAGCGGCGTCACGTCGTCGAGGCCCAGCGCCGCGATGGCGGTGTAGTGCCCCTCCTTCGTCGGCCCGAAGATCGCCGCGCCGAGGTCGAGTTCACCGGCCGCGACCGCCTTCTGCGCGATCTGCCCGAAGGTCTCGAAGAGCGCCCCGAGTTCGACGGGCAGCGCCGTCTCCTTGCCGAGCATCGGGACCCACTCGGCCCAAAAGCTCCCGAACGAGTTGCGCACACTTTTCGGGATCGGCCCCGGCAGCACGATCCACGCTCCGGCCACGGCCTCCGGCGTGACGAGCTGCTGGAACCGCCCTTTCGCAGGTTTGTACGTGAGCAGGTCGGCCGCGAGCGGGCT
>JAYVTJ010000141.1:0-9518 GCA_043774415.1 Fimbriiglobus sp.
GGCGAAGTGGAGCGAAGGGATCGAGCCGACGCAAACGGCGGATCTCGAAAGCGCCGAACTCGCCGCGGCCGTGCGGGCGGCGCTGGGCGAACTCCCCGCCGACTACGAGCAACTCCTGACCGCGAAGTATTTGGATGGCGACTCGGTCGAACGGATCGCCGGCCGCGAACGCACCACGGAAACGGCCGTGCGCTCTAAGCTGGCCCGCGCCCGCGACGCCTTCCGCACCGCCTACGCCCGCCTCACCCGCACCGGCCGACACGAACCGGAGATCGCCCGTGAACTCCCCTGAACCGAACTCGGACGAGGATCGGATCCCCGCCCTCCTCGCGGCGCTCGACCGCGATACTCCCGCCATCGACCGCGCAGTCCTCGCCGCGCTGCGCGACTCTTCGTCCGCTGCATTTCTCGCGGCGGCGCCACCGACCACTCCCCGAAAGCGAACCGTGAAACTCTCCTCCTTGCGCTGGATCGCGGCCGTCGCCGCGCTCCTCGTCGTCGGCGCCGTCTTCGCGAACTGGGTCGTGCGGTTGAACCGACAACCGGAGGTCGGAGACCCGACACCCGTCGAGAAATTCAAGCTCGCGGACAAGCTCACCGACGACGGCCGCATCGGCAATGTGACCGACGTGCAGGGCGTCGTGAGCATCAAGCCGGTGCTCGCCGAGCGCTGGTCGCCGGCGCCGGCGCGGCTCGTGCTGAAGCCCGGCGACTGGCTCCGCACCGATCCGCGCGGCGCCAACGCCGCCTCGCTGCGCTTGCTTCCCACAACCAGTCTCATCGTCGGTCCGCATTCGACGGTGGAACTCACGAAGGCGAACGAGATCCGCCTCGTGGCCGGGGAAATCGAGATTGCCGCCACGGTCGCCGCGCCGGTCGAACTGCGCGGCCCGGACAAGCAGACGCTCAAGATCGACGGCCGGCAATTCGTCCGCATCGAGAAGGACAAGCTCGTCCGCGTCGCGGAGCAACCCCCGTGGTTGAAAGGTTTCAAGGGTACGGCCGCGGACGAAACGCTCGGCTCGCTGGTCGCGATGGTCGACGGCCGCAACGTCCCGCTGACCGTGGGCTATCACCATGTGACCGTCGATATCCGCGATCAGATCGCGCGCACGGTGATCGAGGAATCATTCGTCAACCGCACCGATGCCGTGCTCGAAGGGGTCTTCCATTTCCCGCTGCCGCAGGACGCGTCGATCTCCGGCTTCGGGATGTGGATCGGCGACAAGCTCGTCGAAGCGGACGTCGTGGAGAAGCAGCGCGCCCGCGAAATCTACGAGACGATCCTCCGCGAGAACCGCGACCCCGCCCTCCTCGAATGGGCCGGCGGCAACATCTTCAAGGCCCGCGTCTACCCGATCCCGGCGCACTCCGAGAAGCGCATCCGCATCTCGTACACGCAGGTGCTGCCGATGAAGGGGAACCGCTATCGCTACGGCTACGCCCTCCAGAGCGAGCTGCTGAAGCAGCACCCGCTGCGCGATCTGACGATCGACGTGAAGATCAGTTCATCCGCTGTCATCAAGAGTGTGACTTCGCCGACGCACGACACGCGGCTCGCACAGACCGAGCACTCGGGCCACGTCGAGTTCGCCGCGCAGGAGTACACACCGACACGCGATTTCGAAGCGGTCGTCGAGCTGGCGGCGCGGCAATCGGATGTGACGGTCATCCCGCACCAACGTGGCAGCGACGGCTACTTCCTGGTTCAACTGACCCCGCCCAGCGGAGCCGGTAGTTGGGAGCGCCCGCTGATTCCCGACGGCGAGCCGCTGAAATTGCTGGTGATCGCCGATACTTCCGCGTCGATGGACCGCGGGCAACGGGCCACGCAGAACGCGCTGATCGCGTCGCTGCTCGCGGCGCTGACACCGAAGGACACGATCAACGTCGCGGCGTGCGATGTGAACTGCGATTGGATTTTCGAGAAGGCGGTGCCGGCGACTCCGGAGAACGGCGCGATCATCCGCGATACTCTGGCGAAGCGCGTCTCGCTCGGGTGGAGCGACCTCGACAAGGCGTTCGCTTCGGCCGTGGCGAAGTGCGAACCGGGCACGCACGCGGTCTACCTCGGCGATGGAATCTCGACGAGCGGCGACGCCGATCCGGTGGCGTTCGCCAAGCGGTTGGCGAAACTCGGCGCCGGAAAGCCGGGCACGTTCCACACCGTCGCCCTCGGCAGCAGCTTCGAACCGGCCGCGATGAAAGCGATCGCGGCGCTCGGTTCCGGGTCGGTGCGGCGCGTCACCGGCGAGCAGGGTCTGCAGGCGATCGTCGCCGAGCTGCTCACCGAGATCGCCTCGCCGACTCTGCGCAATTTGAAGGTCGAGATCACCGGCGTCCGCACGGCACGGCTCTACCCCGAGGTGCTTCCGAACGTCGCAGCGGGGTCGCAGCAGACCCTGCTCGGACGCTACCTGCCGGAGGGGAAGGATCAGGAGGGGGAGATCGTGGTGACCGGGATGCTCGGCGCGAAGCCGGTGCGGTACACATCGAAGTTTTCGCTGAAGGATGCGGAGCAGGGCAACTCGTTCCTGCCGCGGCTCTGGGCGCGGATGCACCTCGACACGCTGCTCGAACAGGGGACGTCGCCGGCGATCAAAGACGAGGTCATCGCGCTGAGCGAGGAGTTCAACATCATCACGCCGTACACGTCGCTGCTGGTGCTGGAGACGGATGCCGACCGCGAGCGCTTCGCGGTGAAGCGGCGATTCCAGATGCGCGACGGCGAACGGTTCTTCGCCGACGGCCGCGACAATGCGCTGTTCGAACTCAAGCAGAAGCAGATGCGCCTAGCGGGCGACCACCGCACGGCGCTGCGGCGCCAAGTGCTGCGCGAGCTGCAATCGCTGGGGCGGAATCCGCGACTTTTCCAGCAGCGGTTCAGCGAACGCTTTCTGTCGGCTTCGACGCCGACCTCACTCAGTTCGATGGTAGAGGACGAATTCGACTCTTTGCAATTGGGTTTACGAATCGAACGTCCCGTCGGAGGCATGCACGGCATCAGCGATCAGGTGGAGCGTTTGTCGGGGGGCGATGAGTGGGACAACACCGTGCCGGGGGTGCCGCCCCGGCCGGATGAACCCGGCCTCGTATTTTTCAAGGACAATCTTCCGGGCGGTGCCGCCCGCGGAATACCGTACCTCGGCGATCCAAGCCCCGCGTTTGCGATCGACTCCGCGACCGAGGACGCACCGCTCGGCCGATTCGGAATGGAATACGAATCCGCCGATATTCCCTCGCTTATGAACGCGCGTGAGCCGTTCGGATTGTCGTCGCTGCCCGACTCCTTCGCGGACGGCGAGTGGAACGGAGCCGAACTCGGCTATGCCTCGAAAAAGTTGAAATCCCGCATCACCTACGGCTACCGCCGCGGTGGATTGCCGTGGCTCAACAATCTCTTTCCGCAGTTGCCGACGACGGCCCGCGCTTCTAAGGAACCGGCGACGACGTGGCCCGCCCCGGCGCTCGTGCTGTCCCGCAGCTTGCTGCGGAAGGAGAAGCTCGCCCAGCTGAAAGGCGGGCTTGCGATTGCGCGGACCATCGAAGGCTTCGATATCCGCGACGGCGCTCGCTCGGGGCTGACGACGCGTTCGGAACTCGTGTCCCCGACGGCATGGGCGGTGCGAACTATCCCTTCGACCGGCCCCGTGATCGTGCAGTGGTGCGACGGCAAAGAACTCGGCGCGATCAACACCGCGTACGGTCTCGGCCGCATCCGCGCGGCCAATCCGTTCGACGTTCAGCAGGCAACACTCGGCCTCGAAGACTATTCGATCGCGGCGCTGCACCACGCCTATCCCGAGTACACGTCGAGGGTCGAAGCCATCGCGAAAGACCGGGCGCTCCTGATTCTCCAGCACAAAACCGACAAGCCGACCGAAATCCGCTACCTGATCGACACCGCGCGGAACGTCGTGCTCACCGCCGAGCGGCGCTGGAAGGGGAAGGTCCAATCGACGCGCAAGTTCGGCGACTTCGTCGAAGTCGCGGGGACGTGGTGGGCACGCACCATCGAGAGCCTCGACACCGATGGCAAGCGGACCGCGCTCGAAACGCAGACGATCGCCGAAGTCTCCGCCGAGGAATTCGCGAAGCGGATGACGGCGGAACTCGCGGCCAAGGAACGCGTGCTCTTTCTGAAGCAGCCGCTGCCGACGGTCGCCGTCGCCAAGGCGGCGATCGCTGCGGGCAAAGCGACCTTCGACGACCGCGCGGTGCTGACGCTGCACTTCGCCGCGACACAGCAGTGGGCCCGGGCGAAGGAACACCTCGCCGAGTGCGAACGCCTGGCGAAGGATCGACCCGGGATGCGCTGGCTCACGAACGCTTTCTTGCTGGTGAGCCGGCAGCACGAAGATCTGCGGAAGCGCCTGCTCGACGACGCCGCGAAACTGGAGTTGGGCGCCACTGCGGAGTCGAAGGCCAACGCCTACTTCCTCCCGCAGGCGATCTTCGCGCAAGCCCAGCAGGTGCTCCCGGCGAACGAACTGCTCGCCCTCTGGACGGTGCTCGAAAAGGTGCATGCGGGTCAGCCTGCGCACCTCAACGCGGTGAAGTTGTGGCGCATCCAGAGCGTCGCGCTGCTTCAGCAGACGGGCGATACCGATGCGGCGCTCGCGCTCTCGAAAGGCCTCGCGGTGGAATACCCCAAGGATGCTTATCTTCAGTATCTGCACGCGCGCAATCTCGCGAATGGCGGCGACACCGCCGCGGCCTACGCTTGGCTCGACAGCGCGCTTGCCGCGAAGTGGCGCGTGTCCGATGCCGAGCTGCTGCGCGGGTTGTACGCCGAGTTCCTGCGCGGTCAGAGTCGCAGCCGCGAGCTTGCCGACTTCCTCGCGAAATGGATCGACCGCAACCCCGAAGGGGTATCGCCGTACGCCCAGTACCTCGCCGCGCTCGTCCGCAGCAACCGCGCCGAGAAAGCTGAAACGCTCGTGGACCAGTGGCTCCGCGACGGTCGAGTGAAGGGTGAACTCGCGCGTCCGACGGCCGCGCGCCTGACCGCCGCGGTCGCATTCGCGCTCGGCAACGGGTACGGATTCAACACCCAGCGCATCGACGAGCGCTGGCACGCGGCACTCGCGGAGACGGCTTTCTTCTTCGCCCGCAACGACGATCCCGGCAGCATCGCCGAGGCGATCCTCGGACACTGGCGCTTCGCGACCACCGACGCCGGCCGGTCCGCCCGGACCGCGCTGGCCAAGGAATTCCTGGCCGAAATCGCCACCGTTTCCCCGGAGCGGATCGCCCGCTACCGCAACTGGATTTGGTCCGATGCGGGCCTTGAGAACGCCGACTGGGAGACGATCGGCGCGGCACTTCGCAAGCGGTGGGATGCCGAGAAGGATGCCGAAGTGAAGCACGCGCTGGGGCAATCGCTCGCGGCGGTTCTCAGTCGCTGGATCGGCGACGATGATCTCGACTTCCTCCGCGTCCAGTGGAAGACTGCCGGCGATGCCCACCGCAGCGAGTACGCGAACCAATTCTTCAACGCTCTGCTCGTGCGCCCGTGGAAGGCGGAACGCGAAGCGGAGATCTTCGCGCTGCTCGCCCACCTCGCGCCGCCGGGCGAACTCGCGGGCGGGTTGGCGACCCGCGTCGCCGCACTGCACCGCCTGACCGATGCGCTAGTCGAATCCCGGTATCAAGCTCTGCTCAAAGCGGTGGATCATCCGGAAAAGCTGACGCGCACCGACTTGCAGAAGAAGCAGACCGACCTGCGCAAGCTGGCCCGCGAAGGCTTCGCCGACCGCCTCCGCGCGGAGGCCGCCAAGCAGCCGAAGCCCATCGCCGAGTGGCTGACCATCGAACGCCTCTGGCTCGAAGTGCTGCTCGAACGCGACCTCGGCACCGTGACCGCGGATGCTGGGATCATCCTCGATGCGGCGCCCATCAAGCCGATACCGGACGACGACGATTCGAGAGTCGCGGTCGCGCTCGACGATGCGCTGAAGAATCGCGCATACGCCACGCTGATGAACCTCGCGGCGCGGAAGGGCGCCGATCCGGTCCTCGTCGAACGGCTGCTGAAACACGTCGATGCCCGGATCGCCGCGCACACCGACGAGCCGAGCTGGAAGGGCGAGAAGTTCAAGTTGCTCATCGCGCTGGACCGCGCCGAAGAATTGGAAGCGGAGCTGCGCCGCTGGATCGCACTCCCCGATCCGGACAATCGCTGGCGGCTCGCCCTGGGCACCGCGCTCGCCGAACGCGGCAAACTCGCGGAGGCGATCGCGCTTTTCGAAGCGGTCGAAGCCGCGGACGAACTGGCGCCGGATGCCTACCGCACGTTGGCCGATTGGTACGCCGTCGAGAACCGCCGCTTGCAGTCCGAGAAAGCCACCGCGGCGCTTTACAAGACGACCGACGAGTACTCGCTTCACCGCCGCGTCCTCCAATACCTGCGGCCGTGGCAGTCGGGCGGACATCGGCCGACGCAGCTCGATCCCGAAGTGTTCGCGATCTTCAAAGTCCTGTTCGACAAGGGCGAACAGCCCCAGCAGTACCTCGGCACCCTGCAGCAGTTCTACGGGGCTTCGCGCGATTTCCGTCTGCTGGCGATGCTCCCCGACGGCGTCGTCGGGCACAGCGCCGGCGCGGTTTACGGATTCCTGAAGACGTCGGCGGGCGCGCTCGCCGAAATCCGCGACGAAGCCACGGCCGACGAACTCATCGCCGGCATCGGGAAGGTCCGAGAGCGGATCAAATCGCCCGTCGATCTGCGCGCCCTCGATCTGCTCGAGGTGCTCGTCGAACGCCGCGCGGCCGAGTTGCAAAATCAACCCGGCCCGCACGCGGCCCGAGCGCTCGCCGCGTTGGACCGGGCATTCAAGCGAGACTGGGCGCCCGGCGAACCGAAGCTCATGGCCGAGTTCCTCGCGGACCTCGGCAACACCGCGTCATCCCCTCTGGCGGAACTGCAAACGCGCCAGTTGGAGAGCCTCCACCGCGACGCCAAAGCCGGGACCGCCGACCGCTTGGCGATCGCGGCGAATCTCGCCGCCGTGCTCCACGGAACCCGCAGATTCCAGCCGGCGATGGACGTGCTTGAAGCCGCCCTCAAAGAATCCGAAGCGGCCCATGCCGGCCTGTTGCCGGCGGCGGCGAACGACGCGCTCGGCCGGTATATCGGGTACGCCGAGGATGCCGGAGAGTTCGCTCGCGGCGAGAAGATGCTGCTCGCGCAGCTCGGCCATGCGCTTCCCGCGCATCAGAAATCGTGGTTGATCGACCGTCTGGATCAACTGTCCGTTTCCGCTCTGATTCACGGTGGCGAAGTCTCGCTCGGCAAGAAAGATACCCTCTACAAAGCCCTCGAAGCGAAGCTGATCGCCGATCTCGGTGCCGCCGATCAACCCCGGCGCTCCGCGCTGATAACCCGGCTCGCGAGTGTTTACCGCACGGCTCACGGTCTCCAATTCGCCGGGGTCGCCGCCGATCTCAAAGCATTCGCATTCGGACGCGGCCGGATGATCTTCGACGCGCAGGAGTCGAACCGCGACGACGCCATCAACGTCATGGCCGCGGTTGTGCACGACCTCGTCGGCCCTCGCGAAGGGATCGCCTTCCTGCTCGACCGCGCCGAGAACGAGCCCGATTGGGTGCGCTACGAATCGCAGGACACTCGGAACCGCTACGCCAATCGCCTCGGCGAATGGCGCCTCGAAGTCAAGGAGTTCGGTGACGCGGACGGCCGCCTGCTCAAGTTCGTCCTCGCAGAACTGCGCCGCGACCTCCGCTCGCGCGAAGCGGGGAACCGGACGACGACCGACCGCCGGCACAGCTATTACTGGCCCGCGAAGGAGGCGGAGTTCGCGAAGGTCGCCGAGGAGATCTTGGCCGAACGGAAAGCGTCCGGCGCTTCCGTCGAGCATATCGCGGAGTACCTCTTCTTCGGCCTCGGGCACGAGAAGCGCGCCGTCGAAATCCTCGCCGCGGCGCACGCGGGCAAGCTCCTCTCCGAATCGGGTCAATGGCGCCTCGTCGATTATCTCCACCGGACGAAGCGCTACGCCGAATCGATCCCGCTGCTGTTCGCGCTCGTCGAGCGCGAGCCGGAAAGCATGGCCTACCGCACGAAGCTGATGCACGCTTACTTCCGCATCGAGAATATGCCGGAACTGCTCGCACTGTTGAAGCGTACCGACGTCCATTTCCACGAGCAGGAACGCTGGACCGAAGGGGCGAGCGCGGCCCTCGCCGAGAGCACTCTGGAGAATCGCCTCTTCGCTCAATCGGTGACCTATTTCGAAGAATTGCTTCCGCGGTACCGGCGCAGTCGAGGCGACCGCAGCGTCGGCGATGGCACGCTGCATCACCACTACCTCAACGCGGCCGATGCGTACGCCGGTCTCGGCAACATTCCGAAAGCCGTGGAGATGGCGAGTGCGGCCGTCGTCGTCTGGCCCGCCGGTCACGCGGAGCGGAAGGAGGCGCTCGACCGGCTCGTGCGCATCCTCGAACTCGCTCCGAAGCTCGACGCCTACACCGCGAGTCTCGACGCCGAGCCGCTCCAGAGCGCCGTGATCCGCAAGGCCCTCGGCCGCGCGCTGATGCGGAAGAACGAGCACGCCCGCGCCATCCCGCAACTGCGGCTCGCCGCCGAGTTGCAGCCGGGCGATGCCGAAGTCTACGCTCTGCTGGTCGAGTGCTTCGACAAGATCGGCGACAAGGAGGGGGCCGTGCTCCAACTGCTCGACGCGGTCGAACTCTCGCGGCGCGACCTCAAGCTCTACGCGGAACTCGGACGCAGGCTGAGCGAACTGCGCCGGCCCGCCGAAGCCGAGCGGGCGAACACTTCGATTGTCGAGATGCAGCCGAATGAATCGGAGAGCCATGCACTGCTGGCCGAAGTCCGCGAGAAGCAGAACCGCTGGCCCGAGGCGATCGCCCACTGGACTCGGGTCGCGCTGATCCGCGAACTCGAACCGACCGGCCTGCTGAAGCTGGCCGCCGCGCACATCCACGAGAAAGCGTGGGCGAAGGCGGCCGAGGAGGTGCGAGCGCTCCGCAATCGGAAGTGGCCCGAGCGCTTCAGCGAATTGCCGAAGCAGATCCGCGAACTCGAGAAATCGCTTGAGGCGGGGATGAAGCAGTAGCCCTCACTCCGCGAAGGATTTATCGTCGCGGACGCACCAGCCGATGGCGTTGACGATCAGCCGGCGGAAGTTCGCGTCGGCGAAATCGTCGGCGTGGCCGAGCGAGGTGTAGAAGATGCGCTGCGTCTTCTCGCCGAGCTTGCGCTCGCGCGTCCAGGCGATCGGCTCCGACTCTTTCGGTATCGTCCCCGTCAGCAGCACCGTCACATCCTTCGCGACATCGGTATTCTTGTACAGGCTACAGGAGGTGGTGTACGGCTTGAAGCCCTTGAGGATCGGATGATCCTTCTGCTTCTCGACGATGCTCACCTCGCACTTCGGCCCGGCCGGGTTGTGGTTCTTGTAGTCGCCCCCGTAAACGTCCTTGTCCATCTCGAGCCAGTTCTGGAACCCGTGGCTCGCGGTGCGGATGCC
>JAYVTJ010000142.1:0-6211 GCA_043774415.1 Fimbriiglobus sp.
GCTCGCCCTTCGCGTCTTCAATGACGTACTCGTCGCCGACCTTGCCGAGCGACTTGAAGTTCAGCGCGAAGATCGGCGTGCGATCCGCGAGCGCGGCCTTGAGTGCGCCTTTGACTTCCTTCACGGTCGCGGCGAAGTCGGTGCGACCGTGCTTGCGGACGGCCTGCAAATCCTTCGGATCGAGCGGGCGCTGGGTCATGCCGTCCCAGCGGATGCGGGGATTGATGCTGCCCGGATAGACGCAGAGTTCCTTCACCTGCGCCACCGCGGAGAAGCTGTCCTCGCTCTTGATGTGCTTCACGGCCTTCAGCGGTCGGAGCGTCTGCGTCACGCGGATTTTTCCGTTGCTCAGTGTCATCCAGATGCCGGTGTCGATGAACTCCTGCCGGGCCGAGTCGAAGTGCGAGTTGAACGCGAGCTGGACGAGTTCGGCATCGGGTTCGACCAGTCCCGCGGCTTTCAGGTCGGCGAGTTGCCAGGCGTGCCCGAGCCAGGCGGCGATGGCCGAGTCCGTCGGCACGGCGAGCGTCGGATCTTCGAGCTGCTTGCTCAGGTAGGTCCGACCCTGCTTGATGATCGCGTGCAGGCGGCCGAGTTGATCGAGGGCTTCGGTGTAGACCTTCTCGCTCGCGGTGGCGTTCTCGAACTTGCCGTCCTCGTTCGCGAAGAGCTGCGTGTAGCCGTACAGCGCGGCGCGGGCACCCGGAAGATAGACGTCGCCGAGCCGCTTGGCCTGCTCCTCCATCTGGCTCGCGAGCTTCGCATTCATGTTGCCGATGCCGATGCGGATGAGGTCGTGCGTCAGTTTCTCGAGCGTGTCGATCCCTTCGAGTTGCACCTTCACTTTCTTGGCGAGTGCCGCCGTGTTCACCACCTTCGGCTTCGTCGCTTCCTCGGCCTTCTTCTCGACGCGGCCTTGCAGCTTCTCGCGCTTCGCCTGGAGATCCGCAGGCACCTCGGCGACTGCGAAGGGCTTCTTCTGGGCGTAGGCGTACAGGAGGCCGAGGCAGTGCTTGCAGGGGAACTGGCGGCTCGGGCAAGTGCAGCGATACGTCGGCTGATCGGGCCGGGCGAAGTCGGCGGAGCAGGCGTAGGGCACTTTGCCGCTCCCTTGGCATTCGCCGAACAGCAGGTCGCCGTCGGCGTTGATGCCGAAGCTGTTGAACTTCTTTTTGAGCAGGAGGCCGCGGCCGTTCTTCCCCGCGTCCGCGTTGGGGGCGGCCGCATCCACGGTGGCTTCGTCGAGGGAAATCATCCGGGGCATCCGGTACGGTTCGGGAGAGTTGGGAGACTATAGCCGGGCGAAATCGCAGGAGCAAGCTCCGTAGGTGGAACCGATTCGCTCTGGTAGAATTCTGTGGTGAACCGCACTCCTCCTTCCTCGGATCGTCGATGCGACATCTTCTGCTGATCGCCTGCATCGCAATTTCCGCGATCGCACTCGCTGCGCCGGTTCCCAAGCCGACGGACGAGGAGAAGCTCAAGCTCGACTGGGGCAAGGTCGTCGATGGCGCCGGCGATTGCAAAGTGCGCGTCGTGAAGGATCAACTCGTGATGACCACCCCCGGCGGCATCCGCAGCGAAGTGACGAAGGACGGCCAATTCCGTCCGCTGCGCATCGAGCGCGAAATCGAGGGGGATTTCCGGATCGAAGTGAAGATGATCCGCACCACCGAGCCGAGCCACACGGCGGCGAAGTCGAGCACCGACGCCCGCATCACGAGTGGGCTGTTCGTCAGTTCGCCTCAGATGACGGTCATGTTCGGCCGGCAACTGCGCGCCGATCAGGACATGGGGAAGGAGTACTTCGACCACTCGATCTGGCATCAGTACGGCGGCAGCGGCAGTCGGATCGCGGGGTCGAAAGCGGCGGAGGAAGTCTTCGTGCGGTATACTCGCAAAGGAACCAAGTGCCTCTTGGCCCACAGCCTCGACGGCGTCGCGTGGACCGAGTCCGCGTCGCCCAAAGTCGCACTCCCCGACCGCGTGACGGTGGGCGTCTACCTCTGGCACGATGTCGATCAGCCCTGCGAAGCGGTCTTCGAGCGGTTCAAGCTCACGCCCTTGAAAGCGGAGAAGTGAGATGCGGAAGTCGGCCCTCGGATCGCTCGCTTTCGCGCTGCTGCTCGTCTCGGCGACGGCGGCGCCGGTGCCCAAAGAGGCGCTCGTGCCGCCGCTCGAAAAGCTCTACGGCAAGCCCGATGTCGGCGCGGACACCTGCGAGTTCAAGCTCGACGGGAAGAAGCTCATCATCGTTGTTCCGGCCACCGTCGAAGCGTCGGCGGTGAAGCTATCGGGTGCGCCACGCACGAAGAAGGAAGTGACGGGTGATTTCGAGATGGAAGTGTCGGTCTCGTACAAGTTGCCCGAGACGAAGAACGGCCATGCCGGGGCGGCTTTGGCCATCTGGCAGGACGACAGCCGCTTCGCCCTCGCCAATCGGCACCACTGGCCGGCGGGCAATTCGTGGTCGGGCGGGTTCGATGTGCACTACGAGCACCCCGAGGGCAAGCAGGTTTCGCACGGCGCGACTTGCGAAGGCACCGGCCCCGAGACGCCGGCGCGGTTGCGGCTGCGCCGCCAGGGCGATGTCGTGACGACCTGGGAGAGCCGCGATGCCGGGAAGACTTGGAACAAACTAACGGAATCCGAGTTGAAACTTCCCGCGACGGTGAACGTCGGCGTGGTCGCGTTCAACTCGCTGAAGGCGAAGATGGAAGTCCACTGCGACGCGCTGACGATCACGCCGCTCGGGAAGAAGTGAATGAAGAAGTAGCACGGTGAAACCGGTGTCCCGCCGGTTTGAGTTCGATGTACCGGCGAGACGCCGGTGCCACCCTCGCCGAAACGCCCTTCAGCGCACCCGTCGGACGTGGGCTTCGACCTCATCCCATGTCAAGACATCGTCGGGATCAACTTCGTACTCCGCGATACGACGATCCAACTCCTCCGACAGCTCTGCGTCCAGCGTCGAGTCGAGGACGCTCTCGGTCATTTCCGCTTCCGCCACCTTCACACCTCCAAATTCTCCGTCTCGGCGGCGAAGCGCACGGCGTCCACCACCTCCGTCGTGTCGTCGAGCGCCTGCGCTTGCCCCAGGACGCACAGCGCCAACCCGAGGTACGACGCGAACGTGATGATGGCGTGCGAGCCGAGTCCGAGGAGGACGAGGAACGCTTCGTTCGGCGGCGCCCAGTCGAAGGCGAACGCGCAGATGAGCCGGGCCACGGCCGCGAACAGCGTGAGGTAGAAGATGCGGCCGATGGCCTTGTACGAGCGGTAGCCGAGTTCGACGGCCTTGCCGTCCTCGGCGTAATTCTGCGCGATGATGCCGACGAGCACGAGGCGGGTGAACTCGAACACGGCCGCGAAGATGCCGAACCACGACACCGAATAGCCGCGGGCGCGGAAGATGAGCCGCGTCGGCTGCTCGGAGAGCAGCGGCAGATCGGTGATCATGCCGAAGAGGTCGAAGACGGGCTGGAGCTGCACCCAGAGCGGGTCGGTCGTGGTGACCGCGAATTCGCGCGTGGCCAGCCCGATGAGCGATCGCGTGGCCTGGAGGATGACGAAGAGCACGTGGAGGACGCAGACCGCGCAGCCGATGTAGCCGAGGTAGCGGGCCCGCTTGGTGCCCATCGCCACCGACACCATGCCGATGCCCGTGAGGATCGCCTGGATGGCCGCGAGGAGGCCGCAGAGCGGCAGCGCCATGAAGACGGTGGCGCCGAGGATCGACCCGACTTCGGTCGAGGAGTCCCGCCCCTGCATCGCCTGCGCCACGGCGATCAGCACGAACATCATGAACGCCAGCATGACGACCAGGACAATGACGAGACCGAGGACTTGGGCGCGGGCCGCCCAGGTGAACATCGCGATGGCCCGCCGCGAGTGGACGATCAAATCCTGGAGCCGACCGTATTTCTCGAGCCGGATCTCCTCCTTCTCGTCCATCTTCTCGACTTCGCCCGAGACGAACTTCTTCCGCTCCACCTTCTTGCGCCCCTCCTCCTCGGCCGCTTCCGCCGCTTCATCGACGACCACGGCCTTTTTGCCCTTGGCCCGCTTGGCGATGGGATTGCCCGCCGAGGTCTTGGCCTTCGGCTTCGCAAAGGGGAGCGGCAGCGGAACGGCCGGGGTCGGCGAAGGCGCCGTGACCGGCGGGGCGACGTTCAGCACGGTCTTGCACTTCGGACAGCGGATCGTGGTCGCGGTCGCGGGGAGGCGCAATTGCACACCGCAGGTCGGGCATGTCACGACATCCGACATTTCCGACCCCCGGTGACTGAAGCGGAACGGCGCGCGCTAACGGGCCGATACACCGGCCGCGCAGCGGGCCGCACAATTGCAAGCGGGGCGCAAAACGGCGACCGAAATCCCCACCCGACCCGGTAAAAGGTATCGATTCTCCGGCCACTCGCACAACCCCGCTCTACTCTCCATTCGGTCGCCGATGGCCCCGCCCATCACCCCTCCCGCACACCCGAGCCGCACGGTTATGGAACAGCTCTCGCCGCAACTGATGAACCGGCTCGTCTTCGCCGTCATCATGCACGGGCTCAACGAAGCCCAGACCAACCTCGCCCTCACGGTGCTGACCGACGCCCTGCTGCACCAGAACGGGCAGATCCGCGAACTCGCCGTCGTGGCCCTCGCCGACCTGCCGGTACCGGCGGCCAAGCGCGTCCCGCCGCTGACGCAAGCCCTACGCGACGACAACTGCAAAGTGCGCCGCCGCGCGGCCCGCGCCCTCGGCGATCAGGGCGTCGCGTCGCAATCCGCGCTGTCGCAGCTCACCGGCGGACTGAAGGACACCGATGCCAGCGTCCGGCGCGACTGCGCCGGCGCCATCGGCCGACTCGGATCGGGTGCGGCCGCCGCCACGGGTGGACTCATCGGGATGCTCGGCGAATTCGAGTACCGCTCGCGCGCCGTGGCCGCGGTGGCGATCAAGCGCATCGGGCGGGCCGCGGTGCCCGCGCTGCTCGAAGCCGTGCGCACCGGCGACGCCGAACGCCGGGGGCGCTGCGCCGTGCTGCTCGCCAAGATCGCCCCGGATGAAGCCGTCGTGAAGCAGGCGCTCGAATCGGTGCTCCGCGATTCGGATACGACCGTACGGGCGATGGCCGACGAAGCGATGCAGCTCGTGAACACGCCCGCGCCCGTCGGCAGTGCGGCCTAGCCCACATTCTTCCAACGTCGGCGCACCTGCGCAGGCGTGGCGGTTCCCGTCACGCCGATCTGCTGCACCGTGATCGACGCGATCAAATTGCCGAATGCCGCCGCGTCTTCGAGCGTCGCCCCCGCGGCCATCGCGCAGGCGATGGCCGCACTGCAACTGTCCCCGGCCCCGCAGGGGTCGATGGGACCCGGCACCGGGAATGCGGGGATCGTCGTCGCCTCCGCGTCCCCCGGTTTCGCGAGTACCATCCCCGCTTCGCTCCGCGTGAGCAGCACCGGGCCATGCACCAGTTCGGCCAGCTTCCGCGAATCGCCCCCCGGCACCCACTTCGCAAGCTCGACGGCATTCGGCTTAACGCACATGTTGCGGAACTCTCCGATCTGCTCGCGGCTGTCGGCGAGCACGAACCGATCCGGAAAGTGAATCGCGCGGGCGATGAGCCAGTCCCGGACGCACCCCGTGATGACGCCGCAGTCCACTTCGCTCACCTGATCGAGCACGAGCAGCGCGTCGAAGCTCGGACAGAGGTCTGCGAGCCTGTCGATGATACACGCCGAATGGAGTACGTCGGTCGGCGTCCGGTTCTTGATGTCGAGCCGATTCAATTCCCGAACACCACCGCCTTCTTGCAGCATCGGCTTCGTGTAGGTCGGCGTCCGCCGTTCGCCCGATCGGATGATGTGCGACGCATCGACTGCGGAGAGTTTCGCCAGCGCCTGCATCAGCTCGTAGCCTTCGCCGTCGTCGCCGATGATCGAGATCGGCACGATCCGCCCGACGCCGAGTGCCGCGAGGTTGTTCAGAACTGTCCCGAGTGCGCCGGGGTACGAACGGATGCCAGTCACTTGGTATGCAGTGAGGCCCGTTTCGACGGAGGGTTCGTTCCGCGCCGCGTCGATGTCCAAGTAGCGATCCAGAAAAAGGTCGCCGACCAAACCGATGGTCTTGCCGGGGAGTTGAGCGAGAATGCGTTCGATGAGTTCGGTCGTGAGCATGGCGAAGATTTTCTTACGGAGCGGTGGGCGTGAG
>JAYVTJ010000143.1:0-3923 GCA_043774415.1 Fimbriiglobus sp.
TGCATGAACATGCGGCGGTCGAGCGGGGAACCGACGCAAGACGGGCGGAACTGTGTCACGGTCGGAACCTCGGAAATCAGGGAACGGAAGGATGCGGGCTGTGGGCGAAACTTCCGGGCAGCCCACCATTGTGGCCCGGAAGACCGTGCGGGTCAAATCGAGTGTGCAAGTCGGACGCCGGAGGTCTGGCGAAAAGTTCCGGTCGGGGCCGAAATTCGGGATCGGGTCTGGCGGGAGGGTCGCGGCAGCCGATTCGGTCGCGCCAATTGGGCGAACCGGGGGAACTGCGCCGCAAATATCCCCGATTGGAGAGTCGGGAACGCTACCAGTGTAGTCGAGGGGCTGGCCGATGTCAATCGGTTGCGGGACATGGGGTGCGCCAACGGGTAGGCGTCACGGATGCCGGTGGATATTTCGGCTTCCGGGTGGTACGACAGTATCGGGTTCGAAATTGCCCTCCTCGGCAGGATGCGACCCTGCCCGAATCGCCCAAGTCCATCCGGCACGCCGAATCGCGCACCCCCGAGCCGCTGGCGGCGGTCGCCGCGTTGCACGCGGGCGTGATGGAGGTCGTCGGCGACGACCCCGCCGAGCTCTCGGCACTACTGGCCACCATGATGTCGTCCGGTCTCAGCTTCGCCAGTTCGACGCGGATGCGATCCGCCTCGGTCTCCACGACCTCCCGGACTTCCTGTTTGACATCCTGCACTTCGGTGCGCTGCCGCGAGATCGCCCACGCGATCCCGCCGCCTAGGATCAGCAGTCCCACCAGAGAGACGAGCACCGCGCGCTGCCACGTCCGGAACGACCGCCGCAGCGCCGCGAGTTCGTCTTTCAACCGCTCGACGTGCAGTTGCAATTCCGTGGGTGTGGACGCCCCGTGCCGCAGGTGCCCTCCGCCGCGGAGGCGCTCGCGCCAAGTGTCCTGCAATCGCCGGGACTCGGCCGCTTCGACCTCCTCCGGCGCGTCGGCGGGATAGTCGGCGTCCGTGAATAGCAGCCACGTCTTCTTCCCGCGCCGGCGGGCGTAGAGCCATTCGTACTGCGTGTACGAAACGTGGCCGAACTCGGGATCGGGCTGCGGCGGTTCGGCGCCGTAGGCCGCCCCGACGAGGTGGATGAGGCCGGTGCAACTGTCGATCTTGGTCCGCAGCATCGCCCGGAGGTCGCCCGATTCGGTGCCGAAGATCTCCTGCCAGATGGGTTCGTAGCCGAGCCGCGTGAGCACGTTCGCCACGAGTTGCCGGATCGTGCCCAGTTCCCGCGTCACGGCCGAGATGAAGATGCGCGGCTTCAAGGGACGGCCCCGGTTCGGTGCAGCGTCGCCATTGTACGGCGCCGCCGAGGCGCTACCGCACGCCGATTCTGGGGCAGAGTGGCGCCAGCGTGCAGCGGTCGCAGGAAGGCTTGCGCGCGGTGCAGACGCTCCGCCCGTGCAGGATGATGCGGTGGCTCACAATCGTCCAATCTGCCTGCGGGATCAGCCGGTTCAGCGCGAATTCCACCTTCACGGGATCGGTCTGCTTCGTCAGGCCGAGGCGCCGGCTCAGGCGGCCGACGTGGGTGTCCACCGTGATGCCGGGGATGCCGAAGGCGTCGCCGAGGACAACGTTCGCCGTCTTGCGGCCGATGCCGGGGAGCGCCACGAGTTCCTCCATCGTCCGCGGCACTTCGCCGCCGTGGTCGCGCACGATGGCCCGCGCCGAACCGAGGAGGCTCTTCGCCTTGGCGCGGAAGAAGCCGGTCGAGCGGATCAGCGCTTCGAGTTCGGCGGATGGAGCTTTCGCCATCGCCGGCGCGGTCGGGAAGCGGACGAAGAGCGCGGGGGTGACGAGGTTGACGCGGGCGTCGGTGCACTGCGCCGAGAGGATCGTGGCGGCGAGCAGTTGGAACGGCGACTCGAAATTCAGCGCGATGGGGGCGGTCGGGTAGAGGCGCGCCAGTTCGGCGAGGACGAGCGGGATGCGGGCTTTCGAGGGCGGCATAGGGTCAGTGTAGGAAGCGCGGGGAGACGAAAAAGCGACCGGGAGAACCGGTCGCGTTTCGGGAGTGCGGAACTCGCATCAGTCGGCTTTTTCGAGTTCGAGATAAGCCGTGTCCTTATCGCCGGCCTTCGGCCGTTCGACCGCCTTGGCACGATCTTTCCCATCTTTGGCCAGGACGAGTTTCAACCGTTTTCCGTCGAACTCGTAGGCGAGAAAGGCCAACGGAGGACCGGGCTTGCCCGCCGGCGGTTTGACGTCCAGGGCTTTCGGACTGGCCGTCGGGTCGAGTTTGACGATCTCCGCGGGTTCCTGCTTGCGACTCTTTTCGCCGATGGTCAGCGTCGTGCCCGCGATGGTCATTTCGACCCCCGCCTTTTTGACTTCCTCCGCCGAGAGATCCTTGCCGCCCTCCGTGAGGACGACGGCCTTCCACGTCCCCTGCAGTTTCTTCAGCTCGTCGGCGTCGATGCCCGCCGGGAGCACCGGCGGCTTCACGCTGCTCACGGGGGCCGTGAGTTCGGTCTTCTTCTTCGGCGGCTTCACGGCGGGCGCGGCGGTCTCGAGTTCGTCGAGCGCTTCGCCGCCGGCGCGGGTGACCATCGCCCGCAGCAGGGCCGGGTTGATGTTCTCGCGCACGGTGCGCACCGAGCCGTCGCCCATGAGCACGGTCGTGCCGCGGACTCCGTCGGGCATCCGGACGACGTAGTTCTGGAGCGGCTTGTCGCCCCGGTCGTCGATGCCGGCGAGGGTGGCGCCGCCGCCGGCGATCCAGGGCCGCTGGTAGCCGGGCGGCACCTGCATGAGGGCGATGGTGTTCGAGAGGCCGTCGGTCACGTCGTCGGGTTTCGACGACCAATCGTAGCCGTACATGCCGAGCTTCTTCTGCACGGACGGGTCTTTGGAATCGTAGCGCGCGGCGTCGAGGCCGAGGCCGGCGAGACCGACGTAATTGGTGGCCCCGAGGCTGCGCCCCTCGGCGAGTTCGTGGGTGGCGCGCCAGGCGCTTTGGTCGTAGTAGGGCACGAGGAATTCGGGCACCCACGCCTCGGCGGCCGGGAGGTTCTCCTTGGCGTACCACGGGAGCCGCTTGTTCTTTTCGAGGTCGCTGCGGATGCCGGCTTTGCCGAGGTACGGCAGCAGGTCGGCGAAGAGGCTCATGCGCTGCTCGGGCGGGTAGGGCAGCCCGAAGCGCTCGGTGCGCGTGTCGCGCTCGAGGGCGCCCCGCGGGAAGGCCCCCTTGTCCTTGACGACCTTCTTCAGAGACTCCGCGAGGCTGAAGGCGTCGTTCTCGCCCGACAGCACCGACATGCGCCCCTTGAGCTGGGCCGTCATGCGGCCGACGCCGGGGAGGACGATCGACTGGTAGGTGCTCTCCTGCCATTCGATTTCGAATTGCACCGATACGACGGTGTCGGAGATCGAGACATCGATCCGCGATCCCGCCGGGGGCGAGCCGCCGGGGGTTCCACCCGGTGTTCCGCCGGGGAACATGGGACCCATGCCGGGAAACGTCGGACCGGAACTCGATCCCATCGGCGGAACTCCGGGCATCGGAGGCGGACCCTGTGCGTCTTCTCCGGGGCGCGGCCCCGGTAAGGCGGGGGGCTGCGAAATGCCTCCGGGTACGCCGCGACCCGGTCGAATCGGACCGCCTCCGGGCGGCATCCCGACGGGGGGCATCCCCCCGGGTGGCATCATCGGACCGCCGGGGAACATCGGGTTGCCGGGTTGACCGTTATTCCCTTGACCGCCTTGGGTCAAATCGCGGACCGTGAGGTTCTCTTTCGTTTGCACGGAGTAGAGCAGCTTGAGGGCGTTCATCACGGGCATCACGTGTTCGATCACGGATTTCTTGGCGTCGTCTTCGCTGACGTAGTCGAAGTAGCCGGTGGCGACGCCCTTCGTTTTGTCCATCGCGGTGATCGAGAAGCCCATCAC
>JAYVTJ010000144.1:0-3875 GCA_043774415.1 Fimbriiglobus sp.
CCCACCGCTCGGGAGGAGGGGAGCCTCCCACGAACCTCGTACCCCGATCCATCATGTTCGCCCTCCGCCTCCGTCATGCTCTGAAACTCGGCCTCCGCAGCCTCGCCGCGCACCGGCTGCGCTCCGGCCTCACCGCGCTCGGCATCATCCTCGGCGTCGCCTCCGTCATCATCATGCTCGCCGTCGGCGAGGCCGCGCGCTACCAAGCCCTCAAGCAGCTCGAAGACCTCGGCGCCAACACCATCCTCCTCCGCAGCGTCAAGCCCGGCGAAGAAGGCCCCGAGACCAAAGGCACCGACCTCCTCTCGTACGGGCTGACCTACGCCGACCTCGAGCGCATCCGCGGCACCGTGCCGACGGTCACCTCGGCGGCGCCGATGCGCGACTACCGCAAGACCCTCCGCTACCGCGACCGCAAGGTCGACGCCCGCCTAGCCGGGGTCATGCCCGACTTCTTCGCACAGAACAACCTCGTGATCCTCCGCGGCCGGGCGCTTTCCGCGGTCGATCAGAACCTCATCGACAACGTCGCCGTCATCGGCGCCTCCGCGGCCGAAGTGCTCTTCCCCGCGCTCGATCCGGTCGGCCGCACCGTGAGCGTGGACGGCCTCGGCGAGCTGCTCACCTTCACCGTCGTGGGCGTGTCCGAAGACAAATCGCTGGCCACCGGCGGCGATGCCGGGGCCAACGCCGATTACAGCAAGGTGCTGTTCATCCCGTTCTCGACCGACCGCGCCCGCTTCGGCCGCGAGCTCATTGCCATCAAAGCGGGGTCGTTCTCCATCGAGCGCCTCGAAGTGAGCCAGATCACGGTCACCGTGGATTCCCAAGAGAACGTGCCGAGGACGGCCGCCGTCATCCAATCGCTGATGGACAAGTACCACCCGAACAAGGACGTGGTGGTGGTCGTGCCGCTCGAACTCCTGCAGAAGGCGGAGCAGACCCAGCGGATGTTCACGCTGATCCTCGGCGCCATCGCCGGCATCTCGCTCGTCGTCGGCGGCATCGGCATCATGAACATCATGCTGGCGACGGTGACGGAGCGCACCCGCGAGATCGGCATCCGCCGCGCGCTCGGGGCGAAGCGGCGCGACATCGCCCTGCAGTTCCTCGTCGAGACGCTCGTGCTCACCGGCATCGGCGGACTCGTCGGCATCGGCGTCGGCATCGCCTACTTGCTCTCGGGGGCGTTCGGTGTGCCGACGATGATCCGGCTCTGGTCGCCGCTGCTCGCCTTCGCCGTGTCGATGCTGGTGGGGTTGATTTCGGGGAGCGTCCCCGCGCGGCGGGCGGCCCTGCTCGATCCGATCGAAGCGCTGCGGCACAATTGAACCGCTCTACCCTTCCGTTGCTTCCGCATCCCCCTTCGGGTAAACTGCACTTCCCCACCGATGGCACCTTGCGACTCCCTCCGAGATCAGCCCATGCTCCGCGCCCGCTTCTGCGTTCTCTGCGCCATCGCGATGGCCGTGCTCGCCGCGCTGCTGCTCGGCACCGCCCCGGCATCGGCCCAGGCGAAGCCCGTCAGCTTCATCACCGAGGTGGCGCCGATCATCAAGGAGAACTGCTTCGCCTGCCACGACGCCAAGAAGCGCAGCGGCAAGTACGACATGTCCACGTTCGAGAAGCTCCTGGCCGGCGGCGCGGCCGGCTCTCCCATCGCGGCGGGCAAGGTGAAGGACTCGGACTTCCACGACCTCATGGTGACGAAGGAAGACCGGCGCATGCCGCCGCGCGATAAAGGCGAAGCCGTCGCCGCCGAGAAGTCGGCCATCGTCGCGAAGTGGATCGCCGAAGGGGCGAAACTCGATGCGGGGATCGACCCGAAGGCCGACCTGCTCAAGGAGCTGCGCATCCGCTGGAAGCCGCCGACGGCCCCGGCCGCGTACAAGTTCCCGGTCGTCGTCAACAGTCTCGCGTTCACCCCGGACAACAAGAGCCTCGTCGTCGGGGCGCACCACGAATTGACCGTCTGGAGCCTGCCCGATGCGAAGCTGACGAAGCGCATCTCGATGCGGGCCGAGCGCGCTTACGCGATGGTCTTCCTGCCCGATGGCAAGCTCGCCGTGGCCGGCGGTCGCCCCGGACAAGAGGGGGACGTGCGCATCTTCGACATCTCTGCGAAGGGGCAAGCGGCCAACGGCGTCGAGACCCTCGACGGCGTGAACGATCCGAAAGTTATGGTGAAGCAGCTCCTCGACGCCGACGATTCCGTGCTCTGCCTCGCGCTCGCGCCGGACGGCAAGCACCTCGCGGCGGCCGGCTGCGACCGCACCATCCGCTACTGGGACCTTTCGGGCGGCGCCGCCGCGGCGAAGCTGGAGCAGTCGATCGAGAACCACGCCGACTGGATTCTCGGGATCGCGCTGAGCGCCGACAACAAGTACCTCGTTAGCGGGGCCCGCGACAAGACGGCGAAGGTCTGGGACATCAAGGCGAAGGAATCGGTGATGACCTTCCCCGATCACCAGGAGATCGTCTACGGCGTCGCACTCAACAAGGACGCGACCGTCGGCTACTCGATCGGCAAGGACAAGCAACTGCGCTCGTGGAAACCGGGCGGCGATGCGAAGCAGATCAAGAACGCCGGCGGTCATTCGGACGAAGTGTTCAAGATCGCAGTCAGCCCGACGGCGCCGATTTTGGCGACCGGCTCCGGGGACAAGTCGGTGCGCCTCTGGGACGCCGCGGGACTTACGAACACGAAGACGCTCGCGGGGCTGACCGATCACGTCTTCGCGGTCGCGTTCAGCCCGGACGGGACGCTGGTGGCGGGCGGAAGCTTCGCCGGGGAAGTGGGTGTGTGGAAGGTCGCCGACCCGAAGGAGCTGAAGCCGGTGGCCCTGTTCAATGCGACGCCGGGGTTGGATATGAAGAAGTGAGCCGCAGCGGGTGCGCATTGACTTCGCACTCGGATGTGCCAAAATCACGGCACAACCGTGCCACCTCCCGAAGTGATACCATGCCCGCCAATCCCGACCTTTTTTCGAAGTACAAGAACCCGACGCAGATCAAGGTCTCCACCTTCCGCAAAGTGGTGCATTCGGCGAGCAACAAAATCGGCGCCATGTCGAAAAAAGACGCCGTGACGAACGTGGTGGACAACGCGAATGCCGCGGTGGGCGTGATGACATTCGGGGCCTCGATCGCGGTCGCGGCGGGATCGACCGCCGCGTTCGCCGCCGCGATGACGGGTCCCGCGGCGGGGGTCGCCCTCGGCGTCGTGGGGATCGCGCTCGCGGCCAAGGCGATGTATTCCAACCGCGAAGCGTCCCACACCGCGCTGACGCCGTACATGTTCAGCCTGATCGACGACGCTCCGCCGACCGCCCTGCCGACCGACAAGCCGAAGCTCGAAAAGCTCGGGGGCGCCGCCCTCGCGCTGATCACCGATGGCCAGGCGCAGGTCTCGCAGGGCCACGCCAAACTGGCCACGGCCGAGGCCGCCTTCAACGCCTTTCTGCGGAAGTACACCGAAACCGTGATGTGGCACCGGCGCTACAAGACCGACAAGCAGCCGGGGAACAAAGCCCTCGTCCTCGCGAACGAGCAGAAGCGCCAGGATCTGATCGCGACCGCCGAGAAGCAGGGGGGTGCAATTTTCGATTACATGCGCCGCCTGGTCCACTTCGGCAACTACCTGCAGGTCTTCGAATTCTTCGGGAAGGTGCTGAAGTCCGACACCGCCGCGTGGACCGAGAGCGTCGCCTTCGGCTCCTATCTCACGAACGTGAAGGAGATCCGGAAAACCTTGGCGGCCTTCGTGGTTCTGGTGGACGCCGACAGCGCGTCGTACGACGAGGCGGCCCGCTGAGTTCGATCCGGATCCGGCGGCGCACTGCGGTGCGGTTTGTTAGCCGGACGCGCAAGCGACG
>JAYVTJ010000145.1:0-2711 GCA_043774415.1 Fimbriiglobus sp.
TGGCCATTTGCGAGCCGGTCGCCGTCGACTCCCCGAGTTCGTCGAGCACCCGGCCGACGGCGGTGATCTTCACCGGCAGTGGATTCGGATCGGCTTTCACCGGTGGCCCTTTTTCCGCGCTCGGATCGAACGCATTGTTCACGGGCGGCTTCTCGGGCGTCCGCCGGTTCGTCAAAATTTCGCTTGTGCGCAGATCCCGCCAAACCACTTCCACGGCGATGCTGATCTCCGCTTCGCGGTTCAAATTCTGCGAGTTGCGCACCAGCACGAGTTTGTTCACCGCGGTGATCGTGCCGATGAGTTCCGTGTCGGCACGGGACGGATCCGAGACGATCTTCATGGGCGACCGCCGTGCGGCCAACTCCTGCACGACCGCTTCGGTGACATCGACATCGATGCCACGGTTCGGGTTCGTGATGAACGCCGTGAGCTTGAACGTCGGAATGTACACCGACCGGATATTCGGGTCGAACTGCGGCTCGGTGGTGTAGCCGAAGAGTTTGATGTTGCCGCCGGAGCGGCAGCCGAGGGCCAGCGGCGTCGCGGCGCCGAGCGAGAGCAGGAGGAAGGTGCGACGCGTGAGCAAGACCTCACCCCCTAACCCCCTCTCCGAAGCGGAGAGGGGGGACCGGACAAGTGGAACTCGAATGAGCTTCGCGGAGCGGGGTCACCCCCTCTCCGCTTCGGAGAGGGGGCCGGGGGGTGAGGTCTCTTCGACTTCACTTCCCGTCGTAGCCGAGGGGCACGATGGTCGGTTTCTTGTCCTTCGGGCCGGCGTCGATCACCGGCACCGCATCGTCGGTTTTCGGCTTCACCTTGCCGAACAAGTCGTCCCAGCCATTCTGAATCTGCTCTTTCGTGGAAATCTTCCCGGCGGCTTTGTCCGCTTCGCGCTGGGCTTTGATCTTCTCCATCTCTTCGATGCGGGCCTTCGAGAGGTCGGAGAACTTCGTGCCGGGGAAGCGGCGCATCACGAGTTCGTAGTAGAAGTAGGCCGACCCGGGGTGGTTCGTGCGGCGGTAGTACTCGGCCGTCTCGTAGTCCTTCTCGGCCTGCTGGATGCGGATGGCGAACTTCTGCCGCGTGAGCCACGCGGCCTTCTCCTTGTCCTGCACGTACTGCGGCTCGGTCGCTTCGAGGTTGTGGACGAGCTGCAGCGCTTCGGCGCTCTTCTGCCCGTCGTACACCGCGCCGCCGGTCGCGTTGTTCTTCGACATGACGGCGTACTTGGCAGCCTCCTGCCGCAGCGGGCTGTCCTTGTACATATCGACGAGCGTGCTGAAGAAGTGGTCGGCCTCTTCGAAGCGGCCGTGGGCGAAGTGGATGAAGCCGCACCAGAACATGGCCTTGTCGGCGATGCTCGAATTCGGCGCCCCGACGGCGATGTTCTCCAGCGTCTTCAGCAGTTCGCCTTCCTGATCGATGGCCGGCTTCGTGCGGTCGGTGAAGTTCGGCATGCTCATCAGGCGGATCTTCGCCCGGCCGTTCTCCTTGGCGTCGATCTCGGCGAGGGTGTCCTTCATCCAGAGTTCGGCGACGGCGTACATCCGCGTCGCGGCCTGCTCGCTGTAGATGCCGGCCGGGAAGTCCTGGAGCAAGCGGTTGTAGGTGTCAACGGCGGCGGGCAGACGGCCGCGCATCCGGAGGCACTCGGCCTCTTTGAAGCGGGCCTTCTCGGTCAGCCCGGCGGGGTTGTAGGTGTTGTCGGCGAGGTCGCCGTAGATCTTCTGGGCGTCCGAATAGGCTTGGGTGGCGAAGAGTTCTTCGGCCTGGGCCATCTTCGCTTCGGCTTCGGAATCGTGGTAGGCGTTCGTGACGGTGCTGCGGACGGCGGAGTAGACGCGGTCTTTGAAGCTCTTATTCTTCGCGCCGGTGCCGGGCGAACTGCAGCCGGCCAGCAGGGCGACGCCGAGAAGCGCGGAGGCGAAGGCGGCGCGGCGCCGATGGAATCGGGGGCGGATGATCGGCATGATTCGAGTTCTCCCCCAACCCCGGAACGATAGACGCGATGCCGGCTAGCCGCCGTCCACGTAGCCGAGCAGCCGCGGGCGGCGGCCCAGCACGTAACTCACCGTCTGCCCGAGCGCGGCCCGGACTTCGCGCACCGCGGAAAGCGGGGCGAGGCCGGGCGGTTTCGCGGCGTAATCCGGGTCGCCCGCCAGATCCGCGAGGATCTGGCGGGCGGCGCCGGACAGCGGTCGGCAGTCGCGCGCTCGCGGGGCGCATTCGGGGCAGACGAGACCACCGGCTTCGGGGCTGTAATCGACCCGGACCGGCTCGGCCTCATGCACCGGCAGCTCCCGCGCACACGCGGCGCAGGCATCGAGCCGCGGGCTATAGCCCAGCTCGCGGAGCCAGACAAGCTCAAATGCACTCACGCGCCGCGGCACGCTTTCATCCAGCGTCCGCAGGGTGGCGAGCGCCGCATCGAACAGTGCCGGATGCGGGTCGTAATCCTGCGTCCCCTCCGAGAGAAGCTCGGCGATGTAGTAGCCGGCGTAGAGGGCCGCCATATCGGTGCGGAGGTGGGGGAAGCGCTCTTCGATCTGCGCTTCGATGAGGAGATCGAGGCCGCCGCTCCCCTTGCGGAGGAACATCACCCGGCAGACGTTGAGGAGGTCGAAGGCGATCTCGAACTTGGAATTGAGCCGGCGACCCCCCTTGGCGAGGGCGCGGACCTTGCCGAACTCGCGCGTGAAGAGCGTGGCGAT
>JAYVTJ010000146.1:0-1962 GCA_043774415.1 Fimbriiglobus sp.
ATGAAGCTCGACATCAAGAAATCGACCGTCACCGGCAAGCTGCTGAAGGCGTACAAGAAGGACGACGCCCAGTTCGGCACGCTGGAGGTGACCATCGAAGTGTTCGTCACCGAGATCGACCTCGGGGGCGAATTCGCCAAGACGAGGGCCGGCAGCAAGATGACGATCAAAGCCACCATCGACACCTGCATCGACGGCAGCGTCAATTTCGAAGACGGCAAGATGGACGTGAAGGTGGACATCGGCGCGGAACTGCCCAACGGCGGCTCGTTCGGGATCACCGGCACTTCGACGGGGATCGAAAAGACTCGCGCCGCCAAGAAGTGATCCCGCGACGGAGTGCGGAGGTCTACGACTCAGCACTCCGCAATCACTCGTCGATCTTCTTCGCCGGCTTGGCCTTCTCGCTCGGCTGGAACGAGATGAAGAAACGCTGCACGTACCAGAGCTGAGGTAGCTGGTTCTGCCCCTGCGTACCGAGTACGTAAATGCGCGACCCCGCGAGAACGACGCGCAGGATCGTCACGCGCTTCGCGAACTGGTTCCCCTGATCGATCTGCACGTCGAGCGCCGGGTGCCCCGCGTGCGTCGTGATGCTCCGCCCCGCTTCGACGCCCCCCGCGAGCGCGGCGATCTCGGCCTTCACCACCTCCGCGAGCGTCGCCTCCGGCTCCTGCGCCGCCTGCTTCTTCGACTGGTCGAAGTACTTCACGAAGAACCGCGATTCGTTCAATTGGAGCCGCGCTTCGACCCCGTTGACGGCTCCGCCCTTTTCGCCCTTGTCGCTCCCTTCGGTGAAGGGTTCCGCCGGCGCGGGGAACTCGATCTGGAACTTCCCCTCCTCGGATTTGTACACCTGCATCGTCGGGTTGTACGCCCAAATCGACATCCCCGCACAGCCTGCGGCGATCGCCCCGCAGACGAGGGCCGTGCCGAAGAGCAGGAACCAGACCATGCCGTTCGACCGCCGCGCCGGGCGATCGGGATCGTCGCGGTGATCGCTCGGCCGGCCGCGCGAACCGGATCGGGACGAACGCGCGACCGGCGGCTCCGCAGCGCTGCCGTGCGGCACGGTGAAGACCGTCTGGCAGGTGGCGCACTTCACCGGTTGCCCGCGCAATTCCACGGGCACGTCCAGTTGATCGCGGCACTTCGGGCAGGTGACGAGGTCGGTCATGCGCGGGATCCGGCGGCGGGGCGGGAGCGTCCCCGTCAGTTTAGTAAACTGACGGCACGCCACCCGGAGTTCTGCTTTGGCCGACGCCCCGACCCTGCCGCAGCAGTTGAAACAGCACCTCGACGCGCTCCGCGCCGCCGGGATCGACTTCGTGCCGCGAGCCGGCCCGGCGCCGTTCGCGAAGCGTTCGATTCAGCCGGCGGCGGCGGTCGCGGTACACGACCCACTCGCCGAACGGCGCAGGAATTTGAAACTCCTCGCAGACGGAGTGCAGACCTGCGCGAAATGCTTGGAACTCTTCTCGACGCGGACTCAGACGGTCTCGGGTATCGGACCCATCGGCGCGGCGGTCGCCTTCCTCGGCGATGGGCCCGATTCGATCGACGACGCGGAAGGTCAACCCTTCGTCGGCGCCGCCGGGACGTGGCTGATGCCGCTGCTGCAGCGCATGGGGCTGAAGCGCGACGAGGTGTATCTGCTCAACGCCACCCGCTGCCGGGCGCCGAAGCGCTTCCCGACGGCGCGGGAGTGCGGCAACTGCAGGGAGTACCTCGTGCGCGAACTCGAACTGGCGGCGCCGGAGGTCATCTGCTGCCTCGGCACCACGGCGGCGCAGGCGGTGCTGCAAACGACGGCGCAGATCGCCGAGCTTCGCGGGACGGTCCACGATTACCTCGGCACGCCGGTGATCTGCACCTTCCATCCGGCGTTCGTGACGAAGAACCCGAAGAGCGAACCCGACTGCTGGGCCGACCTGGAACTGGTGCTGCGGACGATGGGGCGGA
>JAYVTJ010000147.1:0-2900 GCA_043774415.1 Fimbriiglobus sp.
GCATGGAAGGTCGCCGATCATCTCAAGCCAGACCTCACCCCCTAACCCCCTCTCCGAAGCGGAGAGGGGGAACCGGACAGCATAACGAAGGACGAAGGACGAATGACTCTTGAAGCCCGCACCCAATCCTTCGGCCGCGAGATCTTCGGCCGCCTCGACCGGGGCGGGCCCGTCCTGTTCACGCGCGCCTGGTGGGACGACCGACTCATGGGCCTCACCATGGGCAACGAGGCGCTGAAGGTCCAGCTCTTCCGCTTCGTCGATACGCTGCCGTACTTGAAGGATCCGAAAGAGGTCGGCCGGCATCTGCGCGAATACCTGAACGAAGCGCGGGTCAACTGCCGCGGTGGGTGCGCTCCGGGATCGGCCTGATCCCCGAAACCGGCTTCGCGGGGCGGATGCTGGCGAAGGCCGCGAAGGGGAACGCCTCCACAATGGCCCGCAAGTTCATCGCGGGATCGAACGTGGACGAAGCCATTGCCGCGGTGCAGAAGCTGCGGTCGCACGATCTCGCCTTCACGATGGACCTGCTCGGCGAAGCGACGATCACCGAGGCGGAAGCCGACCACGTTTTGAAGCAGTACCTCGACTTGTTGACCGGGCTGCCACCGATCATCAACGCGTCCGCGGAAGTGCCGATCATCGACCGCGACGATGCCGGGCCGATACCGCGCGTCAATGTCTCGGTGAAGCTCTCGGCGCTCTTCAGCCAGTTCGATCCCATCGATCCTGTAGGCACTTCTCGGGTCGTGCGCGGGCGCTTACGGCCGATCTTGGCGCTGGCGCGGAAGAATGGCGCGTTCGTCAATTTCGACATGGAGCAGTACGCGTTCAAGGACACGACGCTGCGCATCTTCCGCGAGATTCTGGTCGAGCCGGAGTTCCGCGATTGGCCAAACGTGGGCATCGCCATCCAAGCCTACTTGAAGGACACCGAGGCCGACCTGCAGCACCTGCTGGCTTGGGCGAGGGATGAGCGCCGGTGCCCCGTTTGGATCCGCCTCGTGAAGGGGGCCTACTGGGATTTCGAGACCGTCATCGCCGCGCAGAACGGCTGGCCGATCCCCGTCTTCACCGAGAAGTGGCAGTCGGACGCCAGCTTCGAAACGCTCACGACTTTCCTGATGCGGAACAACGGGTGGCTCCGGCCCGCGTTCGGCAGCCACAACATCCGCAGCATCGCCCATGCGCTGGCGGTCGCGGAGCAACTCGGGGTGCCGAAGGCCCGGTACGAATTTCAAATGCTCTACGGCATGGCCGACCCGATTAAGGAAGTGCTGAAGTCGCTCGGGATGCGGGTACGGATCTACACGCCGTACGGCCAACTGCTGCCGGGGATGGCCTACTTGGTGCGCCGACTGCTCGAGAACACCTCGAACGATTCGTTCCTTCGCCAGGGTTTCACGGAAGGCGTCTCGGAAGCGGTTTTACTGGAGAGTCCTTCGTCCTTCGTCCTTCGTCATTCGACTCCGGGAACCTCTATGCACTCGCACACCGATGGCGTTTTCGCGAATAACGAAGGACGCATGACGAAGGACTCTTTTGTGAACGAACCCCTTTCCGACTTCTCCCGCGAGGCGAACCGCACGGCGATGACCGACGCGCTCCGCGCTGTGCGCGGGCAACTCGGGCGCACCTACCCCGTCGTCATCGGCAATGCGCCGGTCGCTTCGAGCACATTCGTCGAATCGTTCAACCCGTCGAAGAAGGTCGAACTCATCGGCCGCACCGGCCGCGCCACCGTCGAGCAAGCGCGGCAGGCGGTGGCTTCGTGTCAGATGGCGTTCGACTCGTGGCGCGACACCGATGTGACGGTGCGTGCCGAGTACCTGCGGAAGGTCGCGGCCGTGATGCGCACGCGCCGCTTCGAACTCGCGGCGTGGATCGTCCTCGAAACCGGCAAGCCGTGGCGCGAGTCGGACGCCGATGTCGCCGAAGCCATCGACTTCTGCGATTACTACGCGGTCGAAGCCGTGAAATTGTGGGCGGGGCAGGCCATGCCGGTCGCCGGGGAAGAGAACCGCCACTTCTACGAACCGCGCGGCGTCGCAGTCGTCATCGCCCCGTGGAACTTTCCCCTCGCGATCCTCTGCGGCATGACCACGGCCGCACTCGTCACCGGCAACACCGTGATCCTGAAGCCGGCCGAGCAATCGGGTGTCGTCGGCGCCAAGCTCATGGAGTGCTTCCGGGAAGCGGGTCTGCCAGCGGGCGTCGTCAACTTCGTGCCGGGCGTCGGCGAGGAGATCGGCCCCGAGCTGGTGAATCATCCGGACGTTGCGCTGATCGCCTTCACCGGTTCAATGAAGGTGGCGCTCCAAATTAATGAGCAGGCCGCGCGGACGGCCGGCGGGCAGAACTTTGTGAAGAAGGTCATCGCCGAGATGGGCGGCAAGAACGCGATCATCGTCGATGCCGATGCCGACCTCGATGAAGCGGTGAAGGCCGTGGTCGATTCCGCCTTCGGCTACGGCGGGCAGAAGTGTTCCGCCGGTTCGCGTGCCATCGTACTCGATGGCACCTACGATCAGTTCCTCAATCGCCTGGTGGAAGCAACCAAGAGTCTGACGGTGATCGCTGCGGATGAGCCGGGTTGCTCGCTCGGGCCGGTGATCGACGCGGAGAGTCGCGACCGCATCCTCAAGACCATTGAACTCGGCAAGAAGGAAGCGAGGCTCGCTCACCAGACCGACATCGGCGCGCTGGCGTTGCAGGGCTTCTTCGTGGGGCCGGCGATCTTCGCCGATGTGCCGGAGAACGCGGGCATCGCCCAAGAGGAAATCTTCGGCCCGGTACTATCGGTGATTCGCGCGAAAGACCTCGACGACGCCTTGCGGATCGCGAACAGCACGAATTACGCGCTCACCGGCGGTTGCTACAGCCGCAGCCCGACACATCTG
>JAYVTJ010000148.1:0-3495 GCA_043774415.1 Fimbriiglobus sp.
AGAACGCCGGCCCCTTCGGGGCGGAAATCATTGTCGTTCCTGACCCAGGGCTTCCGCCCTGGGCTAGGTACGTCGGCCCCGTTGGGGCGAAGAATCGAACGATGGCATTGCTTTCCTGACAGTCAGTAACAGAACACCCCCCGTCGCACAAACGCCCGCGGCCCGTGGGAGATCCCACGGGCCGCGGCGTTCGCTGCTTCAACCCCGACTCAGCGGCCGCCCGAGAGGCCGCCTTCCTGCGTCTGCACCTGCTCTTCTTCGCTCGTGATGATGATCCGCGGCGTCACCATGATCATGATGTGCCGCGTGTCGCGGCCGATCCCGGTGTTCTTGAACAGGCGGTTCAAGTAGGGGATCTGGCTCACCACGGGCGGCCCGACTTCGTTGCGGCCTTCTTCGAGCGTCTTGAGCCCGCCGAGGAGGACCGTCCCGCCGTCCGGCACCGCCACCGTCGTCTGCACCGTGATGCTGGTGAAGGCGGGCTGCTGGAAGAACTGCGTGAACGGGATCGGCTGGCCCTGCGAACCCCCTTCGAACACCGGCGTGATGAACGCCGTGACCGGGAAGAGCGGCACCGTGGCGCTGGCGAGGGCCGAGAGCTGCGGGGCCAAGTTCATCCGCACATAGCGGCGGTCCGCCGAGACCACGGCCTGCACCGTGATGCTCACGCCCTGCTGGCCGCCGAGGCCGGCCCCCTGCCCGATCGGCAGCGGCGTGTTCTGCGGGATGTACACGAACTGCCCGCCGACGTTGATGATCTGGAGGCCGAGCGTGAAGTACGCGAGGTCGCTCACCGACACCGTCGAGGTCTGGCCGTTGAACAGCGTGACCTTCGGGGCCTGCATGACGTTCACGCGGCGGTCGCCGGCGGACGCTTCGAGGAACAGGAACACTTGGATGTCGTTGAGGAACGCCAGCCCGAGGTTCAGCCCGCCGTTGTTGTTGCCGGGGTAGCCGCCAAACGGGGGCACCGAGTAGCCGTAGGTGTTCGGGCGGATTGGCACGTTCAAGTCGGAGGTGAAGCCGCCCACCGCGGGGTTGTAGCCGACGGTGCCCTTGCCGACGTTGTTGTTGATGAACGGCTCCGGGCGGAATTGCTGGGTCGTCAGCGACTGCTCGAACGAGGTGCTGTTGTGGGTCTTGATGTTCATCTGGAAGTCGACGCCGATCCGCTCGTAGAAGGATTCCGTGAGCGAGATGACGCGGATTTCGACCGCGACCGAAAGGTCTTGGAGGCGGCGGAGCGATTCGAGAAGGTCTTGCACTTCCTTGATGACGTCGGCCGTCTGGTTGACGACGAGGGCCCCGCCGATGTCGTAGTAGGCGATCTTGCCGGAGCCGCCGAGGTCTTCCCACGAGTACGGCCGGACCATGCCCGTGATGAGCCGCTTGAGCTGCTCGGAGTGGTTCGCCTTCGTCGGGGCGAGGAACGCGCCTGGCGCCAGCGGACTCTCTTGCCTGCTGCCCGGTTGGGCGTCCAGCACGCCGACCGGCTTGCTGACGCCGTTCGGGTTCTGCCACGGGGTCGCACCGCCGCTGACGAGCTGGCCGTCGTTGAGGCCGCCCTTGGGATTGCTGAGGCTGCTGCTGTTCTTCGTGTCGTGCATCCACGGCATCGTCGGGTTCTGCTGCCGTTCGAGGGCCTTGCTGAGCGAGGCGTGCTCGGGCAGGGCGAAGTCGGGGATCGGCGTCACGAGGTCCATCACCGAGAAGACCTTCGTGTGCATGCGCCCCTTGGCCTTCTTCATCGAGGTGACGACGACGACGTCGTTCTGCACCACGAATTGGAGGCCGGACTTCTCGAGGATCACCTGCATGATGTTCCGCAGCGAGATCGGCTGGACGATCGACTCGGTGACGAGCACCTTGTCGACGTCGATGCCGAGGTCGGTGAGGGCCGAGTCGTCGGTGGTGATGTTCATCATCGCCGTCGTGGCGAACTTCTTGATGACGTCCCGCAGCGGAGCCTGCTGGAATTCGAGCGTCAGCGGCTTCTCGAGCTTCAGTTCGATTTCGCGCTCGATCGGCGTGCGGGTCTTGATGAAGAGTTCATCCCCCGGGCCGCGGTTCAAGTTGTTCCGCGAGGTGCGGAGCTTGATGGCGATCGGATTGTCCGTATCGACGAACGGCCCCTGCTGCTCGGCGGCGTTCAGCCCGCCGAGGACGAGTTCCTCGTTCGCGGACTTGCGCATCTTCGCATCGTTGACGCGGCGGTTGTTCTTCGCGAGTTCGTAGATCAGCGCGATGGTCGGGTTTTCCGGATCGAGCTGCTTGGTCTGGAGGGCCAGGCTCTCCGCTTCGTTGTACTTCTGCGACTTCAGCAGCGTGTTGACCTGCTGGACGCGCTTGGCGATCTCGTCCTGCTTCTGCTGCTCGCCGCTCGACTTCGTGATGATCCGCTCGCGCTGGTCGCGCTTCTCTTTGGCTTCCTTGGTGTAGAAGTCCATCTGCTTCTTCATGATCCGGAAGGTGTCGAGGCGGCGTTCGGCCGGCCCGGCGAGCAGGGTCTGGCGCTGGGTCGAGAGCTTCGAGACCTTCACCTTGTTGACGAAGTCGCTCAGCGTGGCGATGGCGACATCGGTCTCGCCCTTCTTGAACGATTCGAGCGCCTGCGACTCGGCCTGGAGCCCTTCGGAGCGGAGTTGCTGGAACTCCACGTCGGAGAGGGCCTTCATCTGATCGGCGAGGTTCGTCGGCGTGCTCGGGACGAGCGCCGGAGGCGGCGCTGTCGGGGCGGCGCCCGGCATCGGCTCCTTGGCCTTGGCGATGGCGGCCCCGGTCATCCGGAGCATCGCCTCGTGGCTCTTGGCCTGTTCGACCGTGAGTAGGGTCGGGTCGATTTCGCGGAGCGTGTGCTCGGCCCGGTCGTACTCCTTGAGGTTGAACGCTTCGGCCGCGGCTTTGAAGGTCGCCGAGGCTTCCTTCTTCTTGGCCGTGTGCATTTCGGCGTCGATTTCGCGGAGCAGTTGCAGCGATTGGGGCTTCACGCTCGGATCGGCGTTGTAAGCCTGCACCGCGAGCTTGCGGGCGAGTTCGATCTCGCCGCTCTTCAGCTCGGCCGCGGCCTCATCGAGCAGCTTGCGCCCGACGTTCACGGCCGGTTTGGCTTCGACCGGCTTCTTGGTTTCGACCGGCTTCTTCGGCTCGTCGAGCGGGAGCTTCGGCAGATCCGGGAGATCGCTCGGCAGTTCCAAGTCCTGCGGCTTCGCGGCGACGGGGAGCTTCGGCGTTTCGACCTTGGGCGTTTCGACCTTCGGATCGGCGACCATCGGCAGCTTGGGAAGCTCGAACTTCTCCGGGCCTTTCGGCGCGTCGGGCAGGATCAACTCGATGCCGAGCGGCGGGGCGTCCGGCAGTTGCGCGGACGCGACGATGATCTTGCCCGGCTTCAGTTGGGCGAGTTCGGCTTCGATGCCGCCGGTCGTCATCGCGAGGCCGACGGCCAGCTTGTGGGCCGCGGCGAAGCTCACTTCGGCTTTGACGGCGTCCTTGCGG
>JAYVTJ010000149.1:0-10539 GCA_043774415.1 Fimbriiglobus sp.
GGTGTATTGGACGGTGAAAGTCGGCATCCGTGCCTCCCGGGGAAATGGGCGAACTGGAGCATAACCGAAACCCGATGCCAAAATCCAGAGGCACACCCTGCGAAACCGGGTTTGCCTCCGAATTTTCGCATCGGGCCGTCTTCTTGGCCGATCCCCGATAACTGATCGCTGACAACTGTCTCATCAAAAACTCTCGCGAATAAAACTGCGTTCAGCAGACAGCGATCAGGTATTCACAAAGCGAGTCCGACCCGAGTTTCGGTAGTACCACAATCATGAGGTGCATCTTGCGAACCGCATTCCCCGTCACGCGGGCTGCTTGTCCGGGTGCAGATAGATGAAGCTCTTCCCCAAGCGACCGCCGTAATTCCCCGCCGAGATCCGCAGCAGATCGGGAGTCTCGACACACGCGGCGATGGCGGCTTGAGTCGCGGCCGCGATGGACGGCAGATCGGGACCGTTGATGATGATCTCCTGCACGCTCGCTACGCCGTCGGGCAACCGAGTGACGACGCCTTCCTTATTCCGCAGCGTCGGGCAGAACTCGGCGTAGGTGCTGGCGATGCTGAACTTGTACTTGCTCCCGGCCTTGCTTCCGCTCGCCGCCACGCCACCGGGGAAGGGGAGGCAAACGCGGGTCATAGGACTCGACGCCATCGCGCCGGCTGCGGCGCGCTCGGCCGCGAGGAGCGCGGCGTCGGCCGTGGCGCCGAAGAACCAGAGGTTACCCCCCATCAACCCTTCGGCCCAACCCCAGCGCCGCTCGATGACGAACTCGCCCGACAGGATCGGGATCACACGCACCCGCCGACCGAAGCGCTCGGTTTTGAACTGGTGCCCGTCGCCGAAGTAGGCCACCTTGCGACCGAGTGCGAACCACTTCTCGTCGGTCGGCAGCACGTTGAAGCAGGCCGTCGTCGGACACGTCAAAAGATTCTGGCTGACGCGGACGAGGAGGCTCCGTTCGAGCTTGGCCTCGCGGTCCTTCCAGAAGCGCGGCACATGGAATTGCAGGATCGCCCCGATGCGGCCATCGGGTGTTTCGGAGGGGGCGAGCGTCCGGCTGAGGCCGGCTTCGCAATCGCACAGAATAGTCGAACTGGCGTTGCCGGTCGCCGCGACGACGGCGTGATTCAGCCACGTCGCATCGCGGGTGGTGACGAGCACTTCCGAGTAGATGCTGCGGAAAGCTTCGGCGTAGGTATCGTCGATGAGGGCGGGCATAGCCGACCGCCTCCGCTAGGCGCGCGTGAGGCGGGGAATCGGAGCGACAGCAGGAACCGGCGTCGGTTCGTTCACCGAAGCGGGCACCGCCACCGGCTTCTGCGGGACGCGGATCGTGATGTCGCCCAAGTGGTCGTCGAAGAAATCGACGAGGCGCTTGTGGTATTCCAGCGGGGCGATGTGCGGCGCTTGGTTGTGCTTCGCCTTCGGCACCATCCAGAGCTGCTTTTCGGGCGTCCGCACGCGGCGGAAGAGGGCCTTCGCCATGTCCGGCTTGATGTAGGTGTCCGATTCGCCGTGGATCATTAAGACCGGCACCGTGACGCGGCGCGCCGCACTGCCGACCCAGAGGTAAGCCACTTCGCGGCGCTTGGCGACGGCGTTGATCCCGGCCATGCCGATGTCGCCATAGAAACAATCCGGACAGATCTTCTGGAGCTTCTTGCGCGGGCTGTAGATCGAGACCCAGCGCCGCATGTACGGCACCATCGTCAGATAGGTGTCGTAGGCGCCATCGGTGACGACGCAGCGGATGGACGAGTCTTCGGCCGCGAGAAGCATGGCGAGGCCGCCCCCCTTGCTGATACCGAAGACGCCCAAGCCCCGGCAGTCGGCATCGGGCCGCGACTTCAAATAGGCGATTGCGGCGCGGGCATCGTCGAGGTCGCGGTCGGTGATCCACTGGAGCGGAGCATAGGTCGGGTCGCGGTCGCTCTCGCCCTGATTCCGCGGCTCGTAGGTGAAGACGTCGTAGCCGGCCGCGCGGAGTTTCTCGCAATACTGCACCGACGACCAGCAATTCGAGCCGAATTCGAGGCCGAAGAGGATCACGCCGCGGCGTTTGCCGAGGCCGCGGAGATAGCAGCCGCGCAGTTGCAGTCCAGCAGGGGTGATGAAGGCGACTTGTTCCGCATCGTCGTCGGGAATGCCACGCGGGATGACGAAGAGGGGTTTCTCTTCGAAAATGCGCACGATCTGTTCGAGGAATTTGTGGCGATAGTGGGCGACGCCCCCGTAATAGACCGCGGAGACCGAAGCCGCGGAGCAAATTGCGAAGCCGAGGAGTAGCCAACACCAATCGGGCACGCGTGAACTCCGGGTGATGATCGTAGCTTGGCAGATGAAACCGGACCGGGCTGGCAAATCCTGAGTTTATCGATGGAAGCCGAATCGTCTCGGATCCGTCCCTCCGGTTTCATCGGCAAACCGAGGCACTCTGTTCCAACTTCTTTCGGGCACGACTCGGGCCGTACTCGACCCAAGTTTCCCCTTTTAGCGAAATTGATGCGGGCGCGCAACCCCAAATGACCGAGCGGAGCGATTGTTCGGGTGATCCCGACTGACGATACCGTTGAAGATGAGGAACCTTGCGGCGGGCGCTCCTTCCCCACGGCCCGTCCCTCGCGTATCCTTCCTACAAGCCGATTGCGCCCTTCCCGCTCAGGATTTCCGCGATGAACACCCCCGCCTTGCTCCGCGGTCGCACCTACGAGAACATCACCGAGACCTTCGGCAACACGCCGCTCGTCAAGATCACGCGCGTGACGGCCGGGTGCGCCGCGACCGTCTACGGCAAGCTCGAAAACTTCAATCCGCTCTGGAGCGTCAAGGACCGCATCGGCGTCGCCATGCTCGAAGCGGCCGAGGAGGCGGGCAAGCTCACGAAGGACACCGCCATTATCGAGGCGACCTCCGGGAACACCGGTATCGGCCTCGCGTTCGCCTGCGCCGCCAAGGGCTACCGGCTCATCATCACGATGCCCGAGAGCATGTCGCTCGAACGCCGGCGGCTGCTGAAAGCGTTCGGGGCCGAGCTGCACCTGACGCCGCGGGAACTCGGCATGAAGGGGGCCGTGGCCAAGTCCGAAGAACTCTTCCGCGAGTTCGGTGGCGAGCCGAAGGCGTTCATCCCACAGCAGTTTCAAAATCCGGCGAACCCGGATGTGCACCGCCGCACGACGGCCGAGGAAATCTGGCGCGACACGGCCGGGGAGATCGACATCTTCGTGTCGGGCGTCGGCACGGGCGGCACGGTCACGGGCTGCGGTGAAGTGTTCAAAGCCCGCAAGCCGGGGGTGAAGATCATCGCCGTCGAACCGAGCGCCAGCCCGGTCATCACTCAGCACATGGCGGGGAAGCCGCTGCAGCCCGGCCCGCACAAGATCCAGGGCATCGGCGCCGGCTTCATCCCCGGCAACCTCAACACGAAAGTCCTCGACGAAGTGATCCAGGTGACCGACGACGAATCGTTCGAGATGGCCCGCCGGCTGGCGAAGGAAGAGGGGATGCTCTGCGGCATCAGTTGCGGTGCAGCAGCGGCGGCGGCGGTGAAGGTGGCGATGCGGCCCGAGAACAAGGGCAAGCTCCTCGTGGTGATTCTCCCCGACCTCGGCGAACGCTACCTGAGCACGGCGCTCTATCCGCAGGAGTGAACGTAACAGAGGCGTAAAATAGCGATTTCGCACATTGCCCCAAGCGGCAACGGCGCGGTACGATTGAGGGCCGCGGGTGATCCCGCGGCCCGAGTTCGTTTCCGGGGTTCGCCGATGCTCCGATTCGCTTCGATCTTCTCCCTTTTGCTGTTTGTATCCGCGATTGCGGCTCCGATCCCCAAAGTGAAGGTCAAAGACAGCGAGGCAATTCTGGGCAAGTGGAAACTCGTCGAGAAGCAAAAGAATGGCATGCCCTCCGGCGTCATCGAAAGTCATGTGGCCATCCTCGACGGGAAGACGATCACGATCGCGAGGGGGCGCGATATGAGTGACGAGGTGATGTCCTACAAGCTCGACACCGACAAGAAGTGGATCGACCTCATCCCGCCGCAACCCGACTCGGGCGAGACCATGAAAGGGCGATACGAACTCGACGGAGATACGCTGATTATCGCCGTGGGCATGGATAAGCCGAGCGAACGTCCAAAGGAAGCCAAGGGCGGGCCGGGAATTGCCTCCATCAAACTCCAGCGAATCAAAGAGGAGAAGAAGTGATGCTGCGCACCCTCGCGCTCCTGCTGGTCGCCGCACCGTTGGCCCTCGCCGCCCCGGTGCCGAAGCCGAAGGTGTCGGACGCGGACGCGATCCAAGGGGAGTGGAAGCTGAAAGAACTCCTCCACGACGGCAAACCGTGGGAGCAGCAGAAGCTCGTCGACGCGCTGGCGACCTTGAACAAAGGGACGATGACCGTGAAGGGCGTCCGGACGGACACCGATGAGATCTTCACCTACACGCTCGACGCGGACAAGAAGCGGATCGACCTGCGGATGAAACAGCCCGATCCACAATACGAACACAGGGGCGTCTACAGCCTCGACGGCGACACGCTCACCATCGCCATGAGCCTGGGGAACAGCCGGGAGCGGCCGACGGAGGTGAAGGCCGGCGCGGGGGTCGCGTATCTCGTGTACCACAGAGTCAAAGAGGAGAAGAAGTGATGCTGCGCAGCCTCGCACTCCTGCTGCTCGCCGCTCCGTTCGCCTCCGCGGCGCCGGTGCCGCAGGCCGTGAAAAACGACGACGAACTCGCCATCCTCGGGACGTGGAAGATGACCGTCCGGTCGCACTTCGCCCGAGAGGACACCTCCGTGTCGCGCGAGATCCTCTGGCGCCTCGAAGCCGAGGGTCGCGGCGCCCTCGTCGATGGCAGCGTCACAGAATTCAAATTCAAGCTCCTCCCGGCCGAGTCTCCGAAGTCCCCTAAAAGCTTCGACTACATCATGACGACCGGCACTCTGGCGGGCGTCTACAAGCTCGACGGCGATACGCTGCGGGTGACCATCCCAGGCGAACTGAAACTTGCGCGCCCCATCGTTCTGGGTCCGGCGAAGGAAGTCTACCACTGGGAATTCCAGCGCGTGAAACCGGAGAAGAAGTGATGCTCCGCAGCCTCGCGATTCTGCTGTTCGCAACTCCGTTAGCGCTTGCCGCGCCGGTGCCGAAGGAGCTGAAGCGCAGCGACGAGGGGGCCATCGTGGGCACCTGGCGAGTGGTGCGCTATTCCGCCTACAACGAAGAACGAGTCCTGCCTGTGACCCTCTGGCGATTCGACGGCGCGGGGAAGGGCCAATTCTCGAATCACCAGAGCCGGCAAGACATGACCTATACCCTGATTCCCACGGAGAATGCGAAGTCGCCCAACGGCTTCGACTACAGGTGGGATCACTTCATGATGAAGGGCTTGTATCGCCTCGATGGCGACACGCTCAAGATCGCTTTGAACAACGACGGTGGCAAAGTCCGGGCCGCGGAACTCGCTCCGGGTCCGAACACTTGGTACTGGGAATTCGAGCGTGTCCCCGCGGAGGCGAAGTGATGCTCCGCTCTTTCGCCCTCCGGCTGCTCGCTTCGCCTCTCGCACTGGCCGCGCCGGTTCCGAAGGAACTGAAGCGCACCGACGCAACGGCCATCCTCGGCACGTGGCAGATGGTCGTCCAATCGAACAGCGGCGGGCCGGCCACCCCGGAGGCCGTGAAGTGGCGCCTGGAGTCGGATGGCAAAGCGTTCATCATGAATCCCGGCGACACGGCCATCGGCTACAAGCTGCATCCCGGACTTTCGCCGAAGGGCTTCGACTGGCAGTGGCCGACCTCGCTGCACATGGGCCTCTACGAACTCGACGGCGACACGCTGAAGGTCGTCATCACGAGCGGCGCCAGCACGGTGCGGCCGACCGAGTTGAAGCCGGCCACGGGGGTGATCTACTGCGAGTTCAAGCGCATCGCCGGAGGCGAACTCGAGCGGGTGAAGCCGCGCAATTCGGAGGTCGGAAAATGATCCGCGCGCTGATTCTACTTGCAGTCTCGGCGTCGCTGGCCACTGCGGCGCCGGTGCCGAAGGAGTTGAAAGCCCCCGTCCGCGCGGGGACGTGGAAGCTGCTAATGATCCACGCGCCGACGGGCGTGCCCGCCACCGCGATGACGCACTGCTGGGTGATCGATCCGAATGACGAAGTGAGCTTCCGCGGGCCTCAGGAGACGTCCGACGAGATCCGCTTCCGGCTGATCTTCGACCCGGCCGCGAAGCACTGCGACTACAAGACGAAGTCGATGCCGGCGCCGAATCAGGGGATCTACGAACTCGCCGGCGACGATCTCAAGATCGCTATCGATTTCAACGGTGGGCCGCGGCCCAAGGACTTCTCGGTGGCCCCCAACGTCTACACGTACACCTTCCGGCGCGTCGGGGATTCGAAATGAAGCTTTTCGCCGCCCTCGCGCTGCTCGCGCTTCCTTCTGCACTCTTGGCGGCCCCCGTGCCGAAGGAGGTGAAGAAGGAAAAGACCGAAGGCACTTGGCAGATGGAGTCGCTGACGGCCTTCGGGCGGCCGGTCAACCTGGGGGCCGGTGGCCTGCATTGGACCATCGACGCCGATGGGAACATGAAGAGTCACAACGGCCCGGTGGTTCTCGAAGCGGCCAGGAGCTTCATCCGGCTCGCCTTCGACCCGGAGTCGAAGACCGTCGAATACAAAAACGTCAGCGCCAATGCCAAAGGCAGCAGCTCCCCCGGCGTGTACGAACTGGCGGGTGATTCGCTCAAAATCTGCTGCAATATCAAGGGAACCGCGATCCGGCCGACGACGGTGGACGGCGGTCCGGACGTCTACCTCTGGACGTTCAAGCGCGTGAAGCCGGAGGCGAAGAAATGACCCGGCTCACCGCGCTCGCACTGCTGATCCTCGCACCGGCCTTGTTCGCGGCCCCCGTGCCGAAGGAGGTGAAGAAGGAGGAGAAGACCGAAGGCACTTGGCAGATGGAGTCGCTGCTCGCCTACGGCCGGCCGATCAACTTCGGCGCCAACAACCAGCAGCACTGGACGCTCGATGCCGAGGGGCACGTCGTCAACCACCAAGGCCCGGTGCCGCCGGAGGACGGCCGGAAGGCTTTCCAGCTCGTGTTCGAAACGAAGGCGAAGGCCGTCGATTACAAGTACACGAACGGGAACAACATCAGCTACCTCGGCATGTACGAGCTGAGCGGCGACATCCTCAAAGTCTGCTGCAATTTGAAGGGCACGGGCGTCCGGCCGACGACCGTGGACGCGGGACCGGACGTCTATCTCTGGACGTTCAAACGCGTGAAGCCGGAGGCGAAGAAATGATGCGCTCCGCTTCGATTGCGCTGCTGATCTCCGCACCCGCACTTCTCGCGGCCCCCGTGCCGGAGGAGGTCCGGAAAGGCGCCCCTTACGCCGGGACATGGCGGCTCGAATCGCTGGTGGCGTTCGGCGACCGGGTCGAGTTCTCGGACGCCGCGCCGCAGTATGTCACCCTCGATTACCACGGTGGAATGATCTATCACGTCGGGCCGGTCGTGCCGGAGAAAGCGGAAGTCTACGCGCACCTCGCCTTCGCGGCCAAGACGGACGCTGTCGATTTCCGATTCACCGGCGACGACGATTACTTCCGGCCCGGCAAGGGAACGCTGAAGGGCGATCTGCTGAAGCTCAGCTTCAACTTCAAGGAGACCGGAGTCCGACCCGCGACCACGGACGCCGGCGCGGAAGTCTTCGTCTGGACGCTCCGCCGCATGAAACCGACGGAGGCGAAGAAGTGACCCGGCTCACCGCCCTCGCGCTGCTGCTGTCGGCACCGGCTCTCCCGGCGGCGCCGGTGCCGAAGGACGTCCGCGCGCAGGCGACTCACGTCGGCAAATGGCAGAACGTCACCGTCGATCCGAAGAACCCCGCCGTCATCATGTCGCGCGGGCAATTCTGGTACCTCGGCGAAGACGGGGGCTTCACCTACCAGGACGCGAATGCGGCCGGGCCGCCCCCGAAACCGAACGAGCTCATGCAGTTCGACCCGAAGAGCGGGCACATGCAGCATTCGGGAATTGTTCCGGTTCCGGGCCAGAACGTCCGGCTGGGCGTGTTCAAGATCGACGGCGACCGGCTGACGATCAATTTGAACACCGGCGCCGGGCCGGTGCGGCCGAAGGGTTTGGAGCCGGAAGCGAACAGCGGAATCTGGCACCTGCAGCGCATCGAGGTGAAGAAGTGATCCGGCTCGCCGCAGTCGCGCTGCTCTTCGCCGCACCGGCCCTCCTCGCGGCGCCCGTGCCCAAAGAGGTGCGCAAACTCGAGAAGTTCGAAGGCACTTGGAAGGTCGTCGCGCTCGACAGCCGGGGTACTGCGAACGCCATCGGCGACGACTCGCACTGGACGATCGACGACGCCGGGATGCTGCACCTGCACAGCGGGGCGGCGCGCGGAGGGCGCAGCCGGCTACATCCGAATGACCTTCGACCGCAAGACCCGGAGCGTCAACTACCTGGAGCTGAACGGCGGCCACGACTATCCCGGCCTCTACGAATTCGACGGCGACACTCTGAAGATGTGCTTCGCGCTCACCGGCGACATCCGACCCACCGCCGTCGGCACCGGGCCGGATCTCAACCTCTGGACCTTCAAGCGGGTCGATGCCGTGGGGAAGAAATGATGCGCGCCGCCGCCGCCGCCGCCGCCTTCGCTCTCCTCTGGTCTTCCCCGGCGCTTTTCGCGGCGCCGGTGCCGAAGGAAGTGCGCGCGGCGCCGACGCACGTCGGCACTTGGCAGCGGGTGGAAGTCGATGCGAAGGATCCGTCGAAGCGGACGCCCAACGGTCAAGTGTGGATCGTCGCCGAGAACTGCGATGTCTCCTTCCACGAGATGGGCTACCGCGGTCCGCCCGGCAAGCCGACCGAGCGCCTGCTCTTCGACCCGAAGACAGGGCAGATCGACCAGTCGCGCGCGGGCGGGGGCGGCGCGATCCGCATGGGCCGGTACAAGATCGAGGGCGACTTGCTCACGATCAATCTGAACGACGGCGCCTCCTCTCCGCGGCCGGCGGGACTGGGCCACGTCGCGGGCAGCACCCTCTGGTATCTCCATCGCTTGGAGGGTTCGAAATGATCCGCGCGCTGTCCGTACTGCTGCTCTGCGCTCTCTCGGCGTCGGCCGCGCCGGTGCCGAAGGAAACCAAAGCGTCCGACAAGCTCGACGGCGTCTGGGAAATGACCTCGATGGAGGTCCGCGGGACGCCGGCCGCGGTCGCCGACGTGCGCTGGAGCATCGACGGGGACAAAGTCACCGTGCGCAGTCCCGCGTTCGGGTCGAGTCCGCTCGGCCCGGTCGGGATCAGGGTCGATGCCGACGCCTTGCCGAAGGCGATCGACTACAATCTCTCGGGCCGGGGCGGCGCGCGGCCGGGCATCTACGAGATCGCGGGCGACACGCTCAGAGTCCTGGTGAGCGTGCGCGGCGGCGACCGGCCGAAGGCAATGAAGTCGGACGAATCGACGGTGTTCTACACCTTCAAGCGGGTCAAGGAGTAGCCCGATGCGCGTCCTCGCTCTCCTGCTCATTCTGCCGGCGCTGAGCAGTGCGGCGCCGGTGCCGAAGGAAACCAAAGGGGCCGACAAGCTCGACGGCCTCTGGGAACTCACGACGCTGCAGTACCACGGTCAGGCGAGTTCAATCCCGCAGGGTATGAAGTGGAAAATCGAGGGTGAGAAAGTCACCGTCAATTTGACCGGCCAGAACGCGGGTGCCGCTCCGGCCACGTACACCATCAAGCTCGATCCGGCGGCCAAGTCCCGCACGCTCGATTGGCATAACGAACTGGACAAGACCACGCACCCGGCCATTTACGAGGTCGAAGGCGACTCGCTGAAATTGCTTATGGCGACTGCGGGCAACGAGCGCCCGAAGATCCTGAAAGCGGGTGACAAGGCTGTGCTGTACACCTTCAAGCGGGTCAAGGAGTAGCCCGATGTGCACGCTGGAGATCCTGTTGGCCGGACGCGCGAGCGAGGGCGACGAACCGGATCACGCCGCGAGAATCGCACCCGCGTTCCTTCGAGGCCGCCCTCGCTTGCGCGTCGGGCTAACGTTTGAGTCTGTGTTCGCATTGCCGACCGTCGCTGACGCGTCATCCACCCTAGCCATCTTCGCCGTGCTGCTCCTGCTGATCCTGCCGGCGCTGGGCAGTGCCGCGCCGGTGCCGAAGGAACTGAAGAAGCAGCCCGGCCTCCAGGGCACTTGGGAAGTGGTGAGCATGCACTCGCAGGGCCAGGACATCGAAATGTACCGCGGTGCCCGCTGGCGCATCGGCAAGGACCGCATCGAGATCGAATACCCCGAAGGCATCCGCGTGCAGAACCCCTCGGTCGTCAACGTCATCAACGCCGTGGACGAGCGGGCTTCGCCGGCGGCGCTCGATTACACCAACTACCAGGGGACGGACCGGAAGGCCGCGTTCGCCGTGGACGGCGACAAACTCATCCTCAGTATCCCCATCCAATCGCCCGATCGGCCGAAGGGGCTGGAGGCGGACGCGACCA
>JAYVTJ010000150.1:0-10285 GCA_043774415.1 Fimbriiglobus sp.
CAACATCCCCTGATCCCGTCGCGGAGGCGCTGTCGATGGCCGGTTCGATCCGACGGGCCGCTTGGCTCGTCTTCGCCCTCGGCGCGGCCGGTTGCGCCGGCCCCACGTTCGACGTGACGGGCACCGTGACTTACAACGGCGCGGCCCTGAACAAGCCGGACGGGCAGATCGTCTTCGTCGGTCCGAACGGAGAGCAGATCGCGGCTCCGATCGATCCCGACGGGACTTATCACGCCCGCGGAGTGCCGAGCGGGACGAACCGCGTCGCGGTCTACTACCCGAATCCGAAAGCCAAGATGGACAAAGCCAGCAAGCTGAAGCCGGGCGAAATGCCGCGGGCGATCCCCAAGTATCTCACCCCGGAGAAGTACGCGTCCGCCGAGACTTCGGATCTGGTCGTCACGGTCGAAAAGCCCACCGTCTACGCGGCCGAACTCACCGGGCCCAAGATCCCGTGACCGCTCACTTGCCGTCCTTCGGGGCGAACTCCAGCGCGGCCGAGTTCATGCAGTAGCGCATCCCCGTGGGGCGCGGGCCATCCTCGAAGACGTGGCCGAGGTGGGCATCGCAGCGACTGCAGGTCACTTCCACGCGGCCGCTGTCGCCGAAGAGCGAGATCGCCTCCTCGTCGGCCGGCTGCCAGAAACTCGGCCAGCCGGTGCCGGAATCGAACTTCGTATCGGAGCCGAACAGCGCCTGACCGCAGCAGGCGCACTTGTAAACCCCGGCGTCCTTCGTGTTCCAGGTGGCGCCGGTGAAGGCGCGCTCGGTGCCGCTCTGCCGGGCGACGCGGAAAGCGTCCGGCGGGAGTTTGGCCTTCCACTCGGCTTCGGTGAGTTCCAGGCGGCCCTCTTTGGGCGTGCCGACGCGGAGGGGGCGACCGCGGGTATGACCGGTCATGGTGAGGCTCCAAATGATGGCGAAGAGGGCGACGACGGCGGCGCCGACCAGGATGGGGCGATAGCGCTTCATACGGGGACTTCCGCCGGCAGGAGCCGATCTTGCAGGATGCGGTCGAATCGCCGGTTTCTCCGCTTCGGAAAGGGGGTTAGGGAGTGAGGTCTCCCCGATTGATGATGAGGCCGCTCTTGTTTCCACCGCCAGACCTCACCCCCTAACCCCCTCTCCGAAGCGGAGAGGGGGAACCCGAATGCGCCGCCGCGTAGAACAGCGCCGCCTGAATATCCCCGCTCTCGATGTGATAGCCGCTCGCAATCGATTCATACGTCTCCCCGGCGGCGACGTTCGCCAGCACGACCGACACCATCACCCGCGTCCCCTTGATGCAGGGCTTGCCGTGGCACACGCGCACATCCGCGCTGATGCGGTCCTGCCAGTTCATCATCGCGTCTCCCGTTTCGCGGTTCGGCCTCCTCCGCCCATTCTACCGCGCGATCCGGCATGCCGGCGCCGCCGGCGCCGCATAGACTTTCGGGTACCGGCCCTCCACCGTCGGACGGCCGGCCGCGTTCCATTCTCAGGAGGCAACCGTGAAACTGCTGCGTTCCCGGTTCTGGGCGGCCCTCGCGGCCGCATCTGCCATGATGAGTTCCGTCCCGCACCTGCAGGCCGACGAGGGCATGTGGCTCTACACGGCCCCGCCCTTGAAGCAACTCAAGGAGAAGTACCAGTTCGAACCCGACGCCAAGTGGCTCGAACACCTCCAGAAGTCGTCCGTGCGCTTCAACTCCGGCGGCTCGGGGAGCTTCGTCTCGGCCAACGGCCTCGTGATGACGAATCACCACGTCGGCGCCGACGATCTGCAAAAGCTCTCGACGAAGGAGAAGGATTACCTCAAGGAAGGGTTCGAAGCGAAGAATGCGAAGGACGAACTCAAGTGCAAGGCGCTCGAGCTGAACGTGCTCATGGCGATCAAGGATGTGACGGCCGAAGTGAACGCCGCGGTGAAACCCGAGATGGCGCCGGCCGACGCGTTCCAAGCTCGGCAGCAGGCGATCGCCGGCCTCGAAAAGGGGGTCGCCGATGAAGCGAAGGGCGTCCGCGCCGATGTCGTCACTCTCTTCTCGGGCGGGGCGTACCACCTTTACACGTTCAAGAAGTACACCGACATCCGCCTCGTCTTCGCCCCCGAAAAGCAGATCGCTTTCTACGGCGGCGACCCGGACAATTTCAAGTACCCGCACTTCGACCTCGATATGTGCTTCTTCCGCGTCTACGAGAACGACAAGCCGATCGTCTGCGAGCACTTCCTGAAATGGAGCGAGGCCGGCAGCGCCGCCGATGAACTCATCTTCGTCAGCGGGCACCCGGGTCGGACGAACCGCCAGAACACCGTCGCCGAGCTGAAGTACCTGCGCGATGTCGGCTACCCCTACCTGCTCCAGCGCTTAAATCGCCTCGAAGTGCTGCTGCACAGTTGGGCCGAACGCAGCGAGGCGAACCGCCAGAAAGCGGAGGAGGAACTCTTCGGCATCCAGAACAGCCGCAAGGCGCGCATCGGCGGATTGCAGGGGCTGCTCGATCCGAAGGTGATGGCCCGCAAGGAGACCGAGGAAAAGCGGCTGCGCGACTTCATCGTCTCGCACGACGACACCGGCCTCAGGGGGGTGGAGAAACATTTCGACACCATCGCCGCCGGGGAGAAGAAGCGGGCCGCGATGATCAAGGACATCACGCTGCTCGAAAACGGCGGCGGGTTCAACAGCCAGCTCTTTGGCATCGCCCGGACGCTGCTCCGCTTCAGCGACGAATCGAAGAAGGACGCCAAGGACCGCTTGCCCGAATTCGGCCCGGCCCGGCTCGCCTCGCTGAAGTTCAAGCTCCTCTCGGACGAGCCGATCTACGATGACTTCGAGATCCTCAAGCTCGCCGATTCGCTGAGCACCTTCGCCACGCACTTCGGGGCCGACCACGAACTCGTGCTGAAAGTCCTCGCCGGGAAGTCGCCGCGCGAACGGGCCTTCGATCTGGTGTCGGGCACGAAGGTGAAGGATCCCGAGTTCCGCAAGACGCACTTCGAAGCGAAGACGGCCCCGGCCGACGACGCCATGATCGCGGTGGCCAAGGTCGTCGACGAAGCGAGCCGGACCCTCCGCAAGAAGTTCGAAACGGAAGTGGACGAGCCGAAGCGCCAGGCGGCGTCGGCGCTCGCGAAGGCCCGCTTCGCCCTCGACGGCACCGATAGCTACCCCGATGCGACCTTCACGCTCCGCCTCAGCTACGGCACCGTGAAGGGCTTCAAGGAGGACGGCAAGGACGTGCCCGCGTTCACGACGATGGCCGGGCTGTACGACCGCAGCAAGGAGCAGAGCAACGTCGGCCCGTTCGAACTGCCGAAGCGCTGGGTCGAGAAGAAGGACAAGCTCGACCTGAAGACGCCGTTCAACTTCGTGAGCACCGCCGACATCATCGGCGGCAACAGCGGCAGCCCCGTCGTGAACAAGAAGGGCGAAGTGGTCGGGCTGATCTTCGACGGCAACATCCAGAGCCTCGTGCTCGACTTCGTCTACGAGGGGGAAATCTCCCGCGCGGTGAGCGTGGACAGCCGGGCGATCATCGAGAGCCTGCGCAAGGTGTACGACGCCGGCTGGCTCGCCGACGAACTGCAGGGGAAGGCGAAGTAGTGGGACCGGCATCTGACAACTACCGTCTGATATCTGTTTCGGTTCATCCGAAAATAGATATCAGACGGTAGTTGTCAGATGACAGTTTCGGATCGTCCCCGTTCCGTCCGGGCCACGAAGACCGCCGTCGTCATATCCGCCGCGACGTTCACCGTCGTCCGGCACATATCCAGAATCCGATCCACGCCCAGAATGATTGCGATGGCGCTCGCGGGCACTTTCCCGTTCGTCGCCGTAACGAGCACCATGCCGATCAGCGGCAGCGATCCGCCCGGTACCCCGGCCATGCCCGTCGCCGTCAGAATGCTCAGCACGAGCACGATGATCTGCTGCTCCAAGTTCAAATCGACGCCGAAGACCTGCGCGAGGAAGAGCACCGTCACCGACTCGAACAGCGCCGTGCCGTTGTGGTTCATCGACGCGCTCAGCGGCAGCACGAAGTGGGCGATCGGCTTCGGGATGCCGAGGTCCTCCTCCGCGTTCTTGATCGCCGTCGGCAGCGTCGCGCTCGACGAACTCGTGCTGAACGCCGTGACGAGCGTCGGCGAAATTTTCCGGAAGAAGTGCAGCGGGTTCACCCGCCCGAGCGCCCAGACGAGCAGCGGCAGTACGACCAAGAGGTGGATCGCCAAGCCGCCGAGCACGGTGAGGACGAACGCCCCGAGCGCGATGAGCAACTGGTAGCCGAAGAGCGCCGTCGTGCTGAAAATGAGGGCGAAAACGCCGAACGGCGCCAGCCGCATCGCGAGGCCGATGACGAACTCCGTGATCTGATTGATCCCTTCGAGCACCGTGACGATGACCTGCGCCCGGCCCGGATCGATCTGCGTCAGCGCGATGCCGACGAGGATCGCCGTGAAGATGACCGCGAGCATGTCCTTCTCGGCGAACGCCTTCAGCGGATTTTTCGGCACGATGTTCACGAACGTGTCGATGCCGAAGTCGTTCTTCTTGTCGAGCTTTTCCGCGGCCTCCTTCGAGTAGTGATTGAGCAGTTCCTTCTGCTTCTCTTCCGGGAACTGGCCGCCGGGCCGGAGCGTGTTCACCATCGTCAATCCGATGACGGCCGCGAAACCGGTCGTGACGATGAAGTAGGCGAAGGTCTTGGCCCCGACTCGGCCGACGTTCCCCGATCCACCGAGGCGCGTGACGCCGAGTGCGAGGGATGCGAAGACGAGCGGGATGATCGCGAGGAAGAGGAGGTTCATGAAGAGGTCGCCGGCCGGCTTCGCGATGTACTTCACGACCCAGCCGACCCATTCGGCGCGCGGCTCCCCCGCGACCGGCGTCGTGACGTAGTTGACGAGCGAACCGACGAGGGCGCCCAGCACTAAGCCGAGCAGAACGCGGGAGTGCGAGACCTTCGCGGCGGCGGCCATGCGGTTCACCTCGAATGAAAGATCGCTTCAGCACCAATGTATGTCTCGCGTCCCTCGGAATTCCTCCGGCGGACGCAGGGGTTCTCCCTCATGCTCAGCATCCGCAAATCGGCCGAGCGCGGTGCCGTGAAGCACGGCTGGCTCGACGCCAAGCACACCTTCTCATTCGGCGACTACTTCGACCCTGCCCACCAGAGCTTCCGCTCGCTGCGCGTCATCAACGAGGACCGCATCGCCGCCGGGCAGGGCTTCGGCACGCACCCGCACCGCGATATGGAAATCTTCACGACCGTGCTGAGCGGTAAGTTGCAGCACCGCGACAGCATGGGCAACGGCTCGGTGATCGGCCCCGGCGACTGGCAGATGATGTCGGCCGGCACCGGTGTCCAGCACAGCGAGTTCAACCCGTCGCCGACCGAGTCGACGCACCTGATGCAGATCTGGATCGTGCCGGATCGCAAAGGGTACGAGCCGCGCTACGACCAAAAATCGTTCGCGGACAAACCGGCCGGGGCTTGGGTGCTGGTGGCTTCCCCCGACGGTCGCGATGGATCACTCGGCATCCGCCGAGATGCGCGGATTCTGGCTGCGACGGTGCGACCCGGCGATGCGCTGCGGCACGGGTTCGCCCTCGGTCGCGCGGGCTGGTTGCATGTGGCGACGGGGTCGGTGGCGCTGAACGGCCAGCGCCTCGACGCCGGGGATGCGGCGGCGCTCGAAGGGGAAGCGAGTCTGGAACTGCTGGGGATCGACGCGGCGGAGGCGGTGCTGTTCGACTTGGCGTGATGCGGGTGTACGATGGCGGTCCGAGCGGTTCAGGGTTTGTCCCAAACCGCTGTTCGGAACCAGTCCGGCATTTCCGGCGACTTCATCTCGAGTTCGGTTCCACCTGTGATTTCCGCGAAGTACCACGTCGCTTCGCCGCTCGTATCGAAAAAGTACGCGCGGTCCGTGTGTTGGACGGCCTCGCGGAGAAGTCCGAGCGAGCGCCGATACCGCGCTGCGATCTTCGCTTCCGGAACGCTGTGGCCACCGGTCGCCACGCGATTGTTTACCCGTTCGACATTGATGGCCGGATCCTCCGTGGCCACGAAGTAGAGATAGGTGCGGTAGCCGCGCCTTCGGGCGTCGGCGAGCAATTCGATTTTGTCCGGGGCCGACATCACCGTCTCGAACGTGAATGACTTCGACACGTCGACCAATTTCCGACGGAGGAAGTCCGAGAATACCGACGCGAAGTAAGAATCGATCTCCCGGCCGTGGAGCAGCAGCACACCGTCGCGGCATTCGATCACTTCGGCGATTCCCGCGTGACCGTTCGCGCGGAAGAACTGCGAACCGGCGAAGAATTGCCGGAGTTCCTCGGTGGTGATGGACAGCCCGAAGGAATTCAAATCGAGAGTTCCCGCTGTCCGCAGGGACTTTTCGATATCGTCCGGATTGATGTAGTTGCCGAAGAGACGGGCGGGCAATTCGTTCTTGACGGTCGTTTTCCCGGAGCCGTTCGGCCCGGCGAACATGCGGATTCGAGGAGTATCCACGCTCATTTGGCCAACCGCTTGTGGAGGCAATCGACTTTCAATCGGGGCGGCAATTCCTTCAGTACGACGCGCTCGTCGCCCGTGACGCGCATGAGCGTCCGCCCCACGAGCATGACCACGGGTCGCCCCGACGCCCGCGCCCGCCAGTGAGCCGCGTTCAGCGCTTGCACCGCCAGCTCGGGGATGCGCTCTTCCTCGATCAGCATCTCTTCTTCGGTCACGGTCGTCCCTCCTGCGTCCCCCCGATTATACCGGCTCCGACCGACCGCGGAGGCGCCGGCGCCCGCAACCGACATTGTGCGAGGGTGCCGGCGCGGGATACCATTTCCATCATGGCGAAAGCGAAAGATCCCAAAGACCCCAAACCGAAACCGCCGACGAGTGCGCCGCGCGAACCCGCCGGGCCGGACTTCCCGGAGCCGGCCGGGTATACCGTCGTCGCCCGGCGGTACCGGCCGCAACAGTTCGCCGACCTCATCGGCCAGGAGCACGTCGCGTCGGCACTGGCGCACGCCATCGAATCGGGCCGCATCGCCCACGCCTATCTGTTCACCGGCGCCCGCGGGGTCGGCAAAACCTCGGCGGCGCGCATCTTGGCGAAGGCCATGAACTGCGTGAAAGGTCCGACGGCGACGCCGTGCGACGAGTGCGACATCTGCAAGAGCATCGCGACCGGCGACGACGTGGACGCCATCGAGATCGACGGGGCCAGCAACAACAAGGTGGACGAAGCCCGCGATCTCCGCAGCAACGTCGGCTTCCGGCCGACGCGGGCGCGCTTCAAGATCTACATCATCGACGAAGTCCACATGCTCACGACGGGGGCGTTCAACGCGCTGCTGAAAACGCTCGAAGAGCCGCCGGCGCATGTGAAGTTCATCCTCGCCACCACGGAAGTGCAGAAGATCCCGATCACGATTCTCAGCCGGTGCCAGCGCTTCGACTTCGCCACCGTCAACGCGGTGAAGATCTTCGATGCCCTCAAGCGCATCGTCGGCTTGGAAGGCTTGCAGGCCGACGACGACGCGCTGCAGATCGTGGCGAAGCGGGCCAACGGGTCGATGCGCGATTCGCAGACGTTGCTCGATCAACTGCTGAGCTTCAGCGACGGCACGCTCACCGCGGATCGAGTGCATTCGCTCTTCGGCACCGCGAGCGATGTCTGGGTGAAGGAACTCGCCGAGGCGGTGCTCGCCGGGAATCCGGCCCGCGCCTTGGACATGATCTCGGAAGCGGCCGCGCGCGGGCTGCAACTCGGCGAATTGACCGACCAGATCATCGACCACTGGCGCGGCCTCATGCTAAACGGCATCGGCGTGCCGGGGACGCCCGCGAGTCCCGCGAGCCTCGACACGATCCTCGCCGGCCTCGACATCTGGACGACGACGAAGGCCCGGATGCGCGGCAGCCCTCACACGCAGATCCTGCTCGAGATGGCTTTGGTGCGCCTGAGCCGGCTCGAAGAGATGCTCAGCGTGGCGCAGCTCGCGCAGTGGATCGGCGGAGCCGAAGCGCCGGCGGGCGGCTCACCGCGAGCGGCGCAGCCCGCTTCCGAGGGTGCGAAAAAAAAAATGGTGAGCGTCGGGCCGGAGAGTAAGCCGAACGGCCCTTCTGCGGCCGCAAGTCCCGATATGGCCGAGGGGATCTGGCCGCGCTTGAAGGCGGAAATCGGACCGGTGATCGCGGCCCGATTGGCTCAAACCCCCCTGCTGCCAGCAATTTTTGGGCCAACTTCGCTGGCAATCCGCTTCCCAAACGGCTATACTGCTGCCGTCGAGTTCCTGCGGGAAGAGCGGAGCGGAGACGAACTCCGCAAGGCGCTGAAAAAGATCACCGGCCGCGACTGGCAGGTGCGGATCGACGAACTCCCGGCCGATCCCAATGCAGCTCCGGTTGCGAGTGCCAACGGGAAGGCACCGGCGAATGTCGCTGCGGTTCCGGGTCGCCGGAGCGACTTCCTGCAACTGCCGTTCATCCAAGCGGCGGTCGAGATGCTCGGGGCGCAGTTGATGAAGGTCGAAGAGGGCTTCGACCCCAGCCCCGCCCGGGCGCTCGGGACTGTGGAGGGAGCCGGTGCCGCAGACGACGATGATGTTCCCGCTCCGGCGGATTCCGACGAGGGCTGAACCGTGTTCAAAGAACTCAGCGCGATGATGGGGCTGATGGGCAACAAATCGAAGATCCAAGACGAGATGCAGAAGTTCCAAGCACAGATTCCGCTCATCGTGGCCGACGGCACCGCCGGCGGCGGTATGGTGACCGTGAAGGCCAACGGCAAGATGGAAATCCTGAGCTGCAAGATCTCCGAGGACGCGATGAAGCTGAACGACCGCGAGATGCTCGAAGACCTCGTGATCGCCGCGACGAACCAAGCCCTCGCCAAAGTGCGCGACCTCCTCGCCGCCGAGACCGCCAAAATGGCCGCGAATATGGGCCTGCCGGTCGGGATGCTCGGCGGCTTGATGGGATCGTGAACAACTCGGTGGGAAATGGATTATGTCGGAGGAAACGGAATACGAGCCGACCGAACCCCCAGCGGTGCATCATTGGATCCTTTGTCGCAGCGCGGCCGTCGAATCGCCGGCGAAACCGACGAATCAATATTCGCTGTTCGGAGTCGGATTTCGGTTTGCAGTCGAATCTCGATTCGAATCGGAACCGACATTTCCCAACCCGATCGATTCGCTGTGTATATTCGCGCGTTTCTATGGCGGATCGGATACTCGAGAATTTGAAATCCAAGTGGAATGGCTCGATGGACCCGGGGAGTCCGAAGGATCGATCACCGAAGTCTACGGTCCATTCACCGTGCACTTCCGGGAGGGCGAATCGGTGCGAGACTACGTTTTCTCATTGAGAAATGTCCCGATCTCGGGCACCGGCCGATATGCCGTGCGGCTGCACGATTTGGATATCCCGAGTTTCGAAATTCCGTCCGAACCTTTGGCCATCGAATACTTCGAGGTCGTTCATGAAGCGTAAATCCAAAATCGATCCTCCGCCACCGCGGGGGGGGAAAGTCCCACCCCTGGAAATCGTCGAACTCTTCGGACGACGAGTTTGGCCGGACAACACACCGAAGCTCGAGCTGAAGCCGATGCGCTCCGACTCGCCCACTGACACAGAGCATCCGCCGACGCACACGGACAATCCTCCGGAGAGTCGATAGCTCCCGTGCAAGAACCGAACACCCCCATTCCGGAACTCCTGGCGCAGTTCGCCAAGCTCAAGGGCATCGGCCCCAAGAGCGCCGAGCGGATCGTCCACCATCTGCTGCACGAAGATCGGCAGGTCGCCATCGACCTCGCGGCGGCCCTGCGGAATGTGGTCGAACGGGTGCATCCGTGCCGGGAATGCTTCGACCTCACCGATCGGGACGTCTGCGCGATCTGCTCGAACCCGCGCCGGGACGCCTCGGTGCTCTGCGTGGTGGAATCGTCGCGGGACGTGACGCTCTTCGAGCGCACCGGAAACTTCCGCGGGCTGTACCACGTCCTCGGCGGGCGACTCGATCCGCTCGCCGGGTATGGGCCGGACAAGCTGAACCTGGCGCCGCTGGCGGAGCGCGTCCGCCGGGGCGGGGTGAAGGAAGTGATCCTCGCGACCAGCCCGACTTTGGAAGGGGACGGCACGGCGCTCTTCGCGTCGAGCCTGCTGGCGGGGAGCAACGTGACCATCACGAAGCTCGCCCGCGGCTTGCCGACGGGGTCCAGTTTGGAGCTGGCGAACTCGCAGATGCTCGCGGATGCGCTGGAAGGTCGGCGGGCGATTTGAATCGTAG
>JAYVTJ010000151.1:0-6986 GCA_043774415.1 Fimbriiglobus sp.
CGATCCCCTTCACCTCGGCGCGCTGGACGCGCGATTCGCCGGGGAAGGTCATCGTCAGCACTTTGCCTCCGGCTTTGTCGGCGATCTCGAAGTAGCCGCTCCCCTCGGCCATGGGGAACCGCGTGATTTTCGGATTGGGAACGGCGGCGAACGCCCCATCTCCGCCGTCGGCCGTGGGGAAGGCAGGATCCGCGATTTTGATGTCGGTGGGCGAGATGGCCGGTTCGGCGCCGACGAGGTCGAGGCGATCGACGCGGTAATTCTGCTGGCCGATGGCCACGCCGCCGAGGAGGACGCGGCCGCTGGCGGAGGTCCGCAAGTAGGCGCGCTGCCCGGCGACGCCGCCGGTGAAGACGCCGCTCGGCTTCTTGAACGGGATCTCGGCCGGCTTCCAGTCGAGGGTCGCCAGCGTGTCCGGATTCAGCAGGTGCAGGCTCGGCTCCTTCACCGCACCGAGCAGATAGACGGGGCCGCGCGCCGCGGAGCCGACCGCGACGGCGAGCGGCTTGCCGATGTCGTCGGGGAGCAGGCCGGCCATTTCCATCTTGAGCGTGATGAGGTCGTAGCGCGAGATCGTGCGCTGCGCGGGGGAGACGATGAACGCGTGGTTCGCACTGCCGGCGACGAGGGACTTGTCATCGGGCATCGGCAGATAGCCGACGGTGCTCGCGGTGGCGACATCGAAGACGGCGACCATCCGCGCTTCGGGCGCGGGGAAGAGGATAAAGCGGCCGCTTCCCGCTTGGACGCCGTAGGGCGTGACGCCCGGCAGCAGTATCGTGGCGTTCGTGCTGATTGTGGCAGTGCTGACGGGAAAGGTGCCGCGCGGGGGGATCCAGATCGATTGCGTCGAGGCCGCTGCGACTTCCGGGACGAGCGGCTTCGGCTTGTCGGCCTTCGACGGCGTCGTCTCGACGACCTTCGTCGGGGTCGCTTCGGTCTTCGGCAGCTTCCGCAGGCCGCGCGCGATGGCGTAGATGACGAACGTCACGGCCAGCAGCGCCAGCAGCGCGAAGGCGAGCAACACGACCAGGGCGCAGCCGTACTTGGGCTTCGGCCGCACGATGTCGTCTTCGTGCGGCGGCACCGGCGGGTGCATCTGGATCGGCGGCTCCCACTTCGGCGAGGCCGGGCGAACCAGCGGCGGTTCGCTGCGGGGCAGCACGACGGGCACGTCGCGGGGCGTCGTCGGCTCACTCACGCGCAGCACGGGCGGCACTTTGTGGGGCTGCACCACCGGCACCGCTTCGGGGAGTTCGTCGAAGGGCGTCGTCAGCAGCGAGCCTTCGCCCGGCATGACGCCGGCCTGCTCGCCGGGCGGCACGCTCGGATGTTCGGGGGCGTTCAACCGCATGAGCTTGCCGCACTGCAGGCAGCGCTCCGACGGCACCGCCGCGTTCTCGTCCAGCAGCACGCGGTCGCAGAGGAGGCAGCGCAGCTCGGGCAAACTCACGGGCGCACTCGGTTACGGGGGAGGTTTCGGAGTCGAGACATCGTCTTGGGGGCGCGGCTTCGGCAGCGGCTTCGCCCCCCGGAAGAGCGGCGGCGCCGCCGGCGCCTTCGGGGGCGGCAGCGACGTTTCCAACTCGAAGCGGCCGAGCAGCGCCGGATCGTCCTCCATGGATTTATACTCGACGACGGGCGGCCCGCCCCCCGGTTTCCGCTCCCCGGCCTGCGCCGGATCGAGCGGATCGGGTTCCGCATCCTCCGGCGCGGGGGCCGTGGTCTTCGCCTTCGCCTTCGCCTTCTGCATCGCCGTGTAGAGCACCGCGCCGAGGCCGATGGGCACGAACAGCGCGAAGAGCAGAGCCATGACCGGGAAGACGCCCGGCCCGCGCGCCGTGGCGCGGCGTTTGTTTTGGAATCGCAGGTGCAGCGGCAGCGATTCGGGCTCCGGCATCGGAGCGGACCACTCGGCGGAAGGCGCGGTGATCGGGATGCCGGCGGCGAACGCGGACGAGCAGGCCGTGCAGACGACCGGCAGCGCCGCCGCCCCGTCGGGGATCGACAAGTTCTGCCGGCAGTGCGGGCAGCTCAGCGCGATCACTTCAACTCCACCTTCGCGATCTTGCCGGCTTCGACTTCGACCTCGCCCCGGTGGATCGCCGTGCCCGAACGGAGCGAGACCTCGTACTTGCCGGGGGCGAGATTCTTGAGGGTCGCCTTGAACGAGGCCGCCGTGTCGAAGGCGCCGAGCGCGCCGCTGATCGCCGTGGTGAAGGTTCCGGTCGGGTCGTCGACCTTGAGCCCGGCGGGGATCGCCTGCACTTGCCCCGCCGCGCCGGCGGGCACCGTCGCTTCGATGCTCCCCGCGGCGGTCGTCGGGATCGTCAGCGGAGCGTCGATTCCGGAATCGGCCGCGACATCGACGAGCTTCCAGGCGGGCGGGCCGTCGTCCAAGCGGGCCATGACGAAGTACCTGCCGGGCGGGAGGTGGGCGCAATCGTACTCGGCGCCGGATTTCCCGGCTCTCAGCCCGGCGACTCGCGGGGCGTGCGTCGTCGTGCGGACTGTGGTGGTCATCCCGCCGTCGAGATTGCCGGAGACTCCGTCGGTGATCGGGTCGCCGCCGGCCGCCGGCAGCCCCACGTAGCGGAAGGCCAAGCGCTCTTTCGCCTTCCCGGCGTGGGTGATCTTGCCCGCGATGAAGGGGCGGTCGTCCGGTTCGGGCGGATCGTCGAGGCCGCGCTCGTAGGTCGCGGTGAATTCGCCGGCGAGGAAGCTCTTCTCGGCGCCGGGCAGGCTGAGGGAGATGCGGCCGGCGATCTTGCCGTTCACCCGCGGCGCGAGTTCGAGGGTGAGCGCGTAACCGTCGGTGACGAACTCGACCTTCGGCAGGTCGTCGCCCGCCCTCGTCGAGAGGTGCAAGCTGGGCACGGGACTCTTGTGCCACTTCTGCGACGGTTCGATGGTGAGTTTCATCCCTTCGGCCGGCTTGTAGTCGGCGAAGAACATCGAGATCTGGAGGTCGGCGAAGAAGTCCTTGCCCTGGCGGAAGACGAGCCCCTTGTTCTCGAAGACGACGCGGTCCGGGGTGAACGGCTTGCCGCCGAGCATCCCGGCGACGGGGGCTTTCGGGATGGCGTGCTTGGTCGGATCCATCTCGTGGCCGGCCTTCGCGACCGGGTCGGGTACGGACGGGGCCGATCCGACGGGCAGCGGATTGGGCGGCGCGGTGGACGATTGGCCGCAGCCGACGAGGGCGATGAGGGCGAGCAGCGGAAGGTGGCGCAGCATAAGCGACCCGCGAATCGGGGGATCGGAGGAGATGAGATTCAGTTTAGCAGGAATGGGGGAGGGCGTTGCGATGCGCGGAGTTCTTGGAAATGACTTTGGCTCGTCGGGTGACCAAGATCGAACTCAAGGTCTGTTAGCTGACACTTCTGCCTCTTCGATCGCGGAGATAAATTCTTCCACGGACAATTGCCGACCGGGGTTTTTGATCCGCCGCCGCACTTCGGCCCGGTGAGCCTCGTCCATGGGGATCATCATGCCGAGTTCGGGGGCGAGGTAGCCGATCGTCCGGTTCGAGGCATCCACGATCGGAAACGCCTGTGCGCCGGGCCGTGCCAAGTATTCCGAGCCCAGCGCTTTCAGCAACTCCGCCTTCTCTTCGGGACTGCACGCGAGAACGCGTTCCATCAACTCGGACATCGCTCGGCCCTCCGAATTGTGATTCCATCAGCCGTCATAGTAACCGCTGCAGCGACCCGAGTCGAATCGAGAATGGTGAACGTTCAGACATTCAGCGACCGCAGCGCCACCGCCCGCCCGGCCGGCGTAACCCGCAGCCGATCCCCGTGCTGCTCGACCAATCCGCTGCGCTCGGCCCGGCCGACGACCCGCAGCACCTCGCTGGGCAACCAGTGCAGGTGCCGGTGCAAATCGGCGAGCCGCGATTCGTCCTCCTCGGCTGGCGTCCCCTCGTGCTGCAGCAGGTGAATCGCCAGCATCCGCACGGGGAACTCGCGCCGGTTCCGCCAATCCTGCGCGAACTGCGAAATCAGCCCGCGACCCGGCGCCACCAGGAACACCAGCCCGAACTGCAGCCCGACGACCGTGGCCACGGTGCCGGCGACATTCGTATCGACCGCGAGCGCCAGCAGCGTGCCCAAGACTCCGCCGAGTATACCGATGCCGATGCTCAGCGCGATCATCGTGCTCAGCCTATCGGTGAGCAGATACGCGGTCGCGGCCGGCACGACGAGAAGCGCGACGACGACGACCGGGCCGACGGCGTCGAACGCGGCGACCGCAGTGAGCGAGGTCACCGTCATCAGCCCGTAGTGCAGCAGGATCGGGGCGAAGCCGAAGGTCGAAGCGAGCGCCGCATCGAACGTCGCCAGCTTCAACTCCTTGAAGAACGCGGCGACGAGGGCGAGTTCGAGCGCGAAAAGTCCGAGCAGGATCACGGCCGAGCGGGGCAGGAGGTCGAACCATTCCAGGCGGTCGGTCGGCGCGAACTCGGCGAAGCCGAGCAGCACGCTGTCCACATCGAGGTGCGTGCCGCGGAGGTAGAGCGACGCGAGCAGCGTGCCCGCGGCGAAGAGCGCCGGGAAGACGAGTCCGATGGCGGCATCCTCCGCGACGCGGTCGCTCCGGCGCAGCAGTTCGACGAGCGCCACCGTGAGGACCCCGCTGGCGGTCGCGCCGAAGAAGAGCCACGGCGAGGCCAGGTCCTTCGTGACGAGGTAGGCGAGCACGATCCCGAAGAGCAGCACGTGGCTGATGGCGTCGGCCACGAGCGCCACTCGTCGGAGAACGAGGAACACTCCCGGAACGGCGCAAGCCGCACCGACGCTGGCCAGCACGAGGATCATTTCGAGTTGGTAGCTCACGCGGTCACCCGCTTCCGCAGCAATCCCCAGACGAGTCCGCCCTGCGGCGCGAAGAGGATCGAGACGACGACCATCGCCGTCACCGCGAGCACGACGACCGGCCCCGCGGGCAAGCCCTGCCGCTGATGCCCGAGGATCGCACCGGTGAACCCGGCCGCTCCGCCGAATGCGCCCGCCAGAATGCAGAGCGGCCCGAGCCGCTGCACCCACTGCCGCGCGGCGACCACCGGCGCAACCAGCAGTGCGCTCATCAGCACGACGCCGACGAACTGGAGGCCGAGCACGACGGTGCAGACGATCAGCGAAGTCATGAGCAGTTCGAGGCCGCGCATCGGGAAGCCGAGACTCGCGGCGAAGTCGCGGTCGAAGCTCGCGAGCTTCAACTGCTTCCAGAAGAGTGCGAGCAGGAGCAGAATTGCCGAGCCGAGGCCGACGATGGTGGTCACGTCGCCGTCTTCGAGGAACGCCGCTTGGCCGAACAGGTACTTTTCCAAACCGTGGTGTACGGCGTCGCGGGCATGGGGCTGCAAACACGCTTCCAGGAAGTTGGCCGGCTCGCGGGTGCTTAGGATCTCGTTCAGCTTGCGGAGATACGTCATCAGCACGAGGCCGAAGCCGAAGAAGACGGCGAGCGCCCCGGCGAGCGCGGTGTCGAAGGGAATCCGGCTGCGGGCCGTGACGCCCTTCACGAGCGTCATGGCGAGCCAGCCGGTGCAGGCGGCGCCGAGCACGATCATCAGCGGCGAGCGACCGCCGAGCATGAACGCGAGCGCGACCCCCGGCAGCGCCGCGTGGGAGATGGCATCCCCCTGGAGGCTCTGACGCCGGACGACCGCGAAGGTGCCGACGATCCCGGCGAGGACGCCGATGGCCGTGAGGCCGAAGGCAACCGGCCGCAACGCGGGATTATCGAGGAGGAGCATCGCTTACCCCCGCGCCGCGAGAGGCACCACTCCGCGCGCCGCTTCTCCGATATACAGCGCCCGCGGGCGGATGAGCCGGTTGTTATCCAACTGCTCGATGACGTGCGCCGCCCAGCCCGCGATCCGACTCATCGCGAACATCGGCGTGTAGAGCGGAATTTCTAGGTTCATCGCGTGGTAGAGCCGACCTGCCGGCCAGTCGAGGTTCGGGTACATCCCCTTCTGCGCGGCCATCACCTCTTCGATGATCTCGGCCGTGGCTTCCCACTCCTGCAGTTCCGGCGTCGTCGCGCGGGCCTGGGCGAACTCCTTCAAGATGCCGGCGCGCACGTCGCCGGCTTTGTAGACGCGGTGGCCGAAGCCCATGATCCGCTCCTTGCGGGCGAGCGCGTCGAGCGTCCATTTCTCGGCGGTGCCCGGGCCGCCGGCCGATTTCAGCACGTCCATCACCTTCTCGTTGGCGCCGCCGTGCAACGGCCCCTTCAAGGCACCGATGGCTCCGACCACGGCCGCGTGCAGATCAGACATCGTCGAAACGATGACGCGGGCCGCGAATGTACTGGCGTTGAATTCGTGCTCGGCGTACAGAATGAGCGACACGTCGAGGGCCTTCACATCTTCGAGTGATGGTTCAACGCCTTGGAGCATCCAGAGGAAGTTGGCAGAGTGGGATAAATCTTGACGCGCGGGCACCGGTTGCAATCCGCGCGCGACGCGGTGCTGATCGGCGATGATGACCGGCATCTGCGCCAGCAATCGCTCGGCCTTGCGCACGTTCGCCTCGCGCGAATTGTCCGCGGCGTCCTGGTCGAAGTGGGCCAGCGCACTCACGGCCGTGCGCAGGACATCGAGCGGGACGCTCCACTTCGGCAGCGCGGGGAAGAGCTGCTTCACCGGTTCCGGCAGCCGCCGGGCCATGGCGACGCGCTCCTGAAACGCCTGCAATTCCTTGGCCTTCGGCAGATCGCCGAGGATCAGCAGGTAGGCGACTTCATCGAAGCTCGCATGCGTGCAGAGATCGCCGACGGAGTAACCGCGGTAGCGCAGGCCGTCCTCGACGGAGGAGATCGCCGTCGGCCCGGCGATCACGCCTTCGAGCCCGGGGGAATATGCTGTGGCGGTGGGAGAAGGAGTGGCCATTGAAGTCTCGTTGAAAACGGGTGAAGGTTGAACTCACCGAGACCGCTTTTGTAGGTCGGGCCGAGTCTTCGAGGCCCGACATCGA
>JAYVTJ010000152.1:0-2124 GCA_043774415.1 Fimbriiglobus sp.
GAGGATTTCCTGGTAGCCGGTGAGGGAGGTGTTGAAGACGACTTCGCCGAGCTTTTCGCCGGGGGCGCCGAACGCGCGGCCGGTGAACACGGTTCCATCTTCGAGCGCGAGCTTGGCGGGTGGCATGGTGCGGCGAGCTTCTCGGGGGGCGTCGGGGGCAAACTAGAAGAATGATACGGAGAGTCTGTCCGGTGGAAACCTCCCACCCGGCGCCGGATAGTGAGCGGGTCTGGCAATACTTTCTCGCAGATGATCGCAGACCTCACCCCCTAACCCCCTCTCCGAAGCGGAGAGGGGGAACATCTATGAGGGCGATTTCGCGAAGTCGCTCCGCGAGCAGGGTTTGGGGTCAAACCCCTTCCGACCCAGTCCCGTGTGCCAGTCTCATCGCTCCCCGTCATTCCCCGTTGTTCCCCGTTGCGGAGCACCCCGACCGGGACAAAACCGGGACAACTCGGGGCACTCGGGCGGAGACCGGGACAAATCGATTCCGACCCTCCCCGACCGGCACCGGAAGCGGTTCTGGTTCAACTTGGCCCGCGCGCGGGGCCGGCGGGGGAAACGCAGTAAAGCCGAGATCCTCGCCGCTCAAAGTGAACTCCTCGAGAACCTCGACCGCGAGATCGACGCGCTCGTCGCGGAGATGCACGGCCGGCTGGGTCGGGATGCGGCCGAGAGCCTCGGCTGCGCCTACGCCCGCTTTTCCACAAATTATCAGCACAGCATCGTCGACCAGCTCCGCGGGATCTTCGAACGCGCCATCGCCCTCGGAATCTTCATCCCCCGCGGATTCATATTTTACGACGTCGCGGTCAGCGGGCGAAAAACGAAGCGGCCCGGGCTCAAGCTCGCCAAGGCGGTCATGGAGAAAAAGGCTGCAACCATATTGATGGTGTTCACGACGAACCGGCTTTTCCGGACGAACTACGCCTGCATGAAGTATGTGACGGAGGATATCGTCGGCCGCAAGCTCCGCTGCATTTTCGTCCACTCCGGCATCGACACCGCCGACACCGAGCAGTGGGACATGCTCCTCAACGTCCGGTCCCTGTTCGACAAGCTGATGACGACCCAGTACGCCCCGAACATCCGCGCCGCCCACATCTCCCTGTTCCTGCACCGCATGGTGGTCTCGTCGCTCGCGTTCGGCTACATGGGCGAGGATGTGCCGGGCGGCCATCCGACGAAGCGCGGACTGCCGCGTCAGATCATCGTCATCGATCCGGAACTCTCCGGATGGGTCGTCCAAATCTTCCACTGGTTCGTCGTCGACCATCTCCCGCTCGCGCGGATCCTCGAGCGACTCAACGATCAGGCGGTCCCGCCCGGCCCGAAGTCGGACGGGAGCTTCTGGACCGAGCAGGCGCTCCACTACCTGCTCACGAACGAAGCCTACCGGGGTCTCTGGAGCTACGGCAAGGGGCAGAACGTTTGGCAAGTCACAGCGGAATACGACCGGCGGGAGATGCGGGAAAAGCCCCTCGTCCAGAAGCGCTTCGAAGAGCTCCGGCTCATCAGCGACGTGCAGTGGTTCGAGGCCCAGAAAATCCTGGCGTCCTCGCCCCAGAGGAACGCGGGCCGCAAGGCCAAAGACGGCGACACCGCGACCCGGCCCCGGATCCTCAACGGCCTGCTCAAGTGTCCGACGCACGATACCCCACTCAAGGTGGGCGGCTCCGACGGCCGCTGGATGCTCTGCGCGAGGTGCCGCGGCCTGCCGCGGGAGAAGCGCCCCCTCTACACGCCGCTCCGGCGCGACCTGGCCCTGCGGATGATCTGCCGGGCCATCGCCGAGGCCGTCCGCGGCGACGAGCACCTCGCCCGCGATCTCGTGCAGCCCGCGCTCGCCGCCGCGGCGCAGGTGCAGGAGGGAGACGGTCCCGCAAAATCTCTGGCGGCCCTGAGGGCGCAAGTCGTCAAGCTCACGCAGGGCATCGCCTTCACCCAGAACAACCCGGGCGACACGGACCGCGATCTCGAAGAATCGAAGGGGCGGCTCCGAGCCCTTCGCCGGGATCGCGCCGCCGCCGAAGCCGAAATCGCCCGGCTCGAAGCCGCGGAGAATCGGGTGCTCCGCATCCCGATCGAAGCCGACGTCCGCGCCTGGATCGACGGGCTCGCGGA
>JAYVTJ010000153.1:0-4955 GCA_043774415.1 Fimbriiglobus sp.
TCTTCATCCCGCCTTTTATCCGTGTCATCCGTGTCCCTCTTGATTGACTGTTATTTGAAGTAATCGACGTTGTCCTTGACCGCCCGATCGACCATCGGCACCTTCACGTCGCTCACGAGTTCCGCGACGACCGAGGCCGGGGTCTTCTTCCGCAGCCGGCTTTCGGGGCGGAGGATCAAGCGGTGCGCGAGCACGGGCTGGGCCATGCGCTTCACATCATCGGGAATCACGAAATCCCGGCCGGCGATGGCGGCGAGCGCTTGGGCCGAGCGGAACAGCGCGATGGAGGCGCGCGGGCTGCCGCCGAGCATGATGTCCTCGTGCTCCCGGCTGCCGTGGACGATTTCCAGGATGTACTTCTTCAGTTTGTCGTCGAGGTGGATCCCGCGCACCTCTTCCTGCGCTGCGATGATGTCGGCCGCGGGCACCACCGGATTGAGATCGTCGATGGGGTGTCCCTTCTGCAACCGCGAGAGCATTTTGGATTCCTCCTCGAAGCTGGGGTACCCCAAACTCAGACGCACGAGGAAGCGGTCGAGCTGCGCTTCGGGCAGAGGAAAGGTGCCCTCCTGATCGACGGGGTTCTGCGTGGCGATCACGAGGAACGGCGGCTTCAAAACGTAAGTGTTCCCATCGACGGTGACGCGGCGCTCGGCCATCGCTTCGAGCAGGGCAGCCTGCGTCCGCGGCGTGGCCCGGTTGATTTCGTCGACGAGGAGCGTCTGGGCGAAGAGCGGGCCGGCGCGGAACTCGAATTCGGTCGTCTTCTGGTTGAAGATCGACACACCTGTAATGTCGGTCGGCAGCAGGTCGGGGGTGCATTGCAGCCGCTTGAAGGTGCAGCCGACGGTGCGCGCCAGCGCGCGGGCGAACATCGTCTTGGCGACGCCGGGCACGTCCTCGCGCAGGATGTGCCCTTCGCAGAGGTAGGCCGCGAAGGCGAGCGCGAGCTGCGGCCGCTTGCCGATGATCACCTTCTCCATGTTGGCGACGACCTTCGCCGAAATCTCCGCCACGTCGCCCGCCATGCCGAAGTCTCCGGAGGTTTTCGCTTAGGATACTACCAAGTGAGGAATTCGGAGTGCGGAATGCGGAGTGGGGGCGCCAATAGAATCTGGCGGAGGAAATCGGATTGCACGAATTGCCCAACCTGATGCCGGAAAGGTACTTCCGCCCGATCCTCCCATTTAGCTTTCAGTTTCGGTCATTCTGCATACCCCCCCTCTGAAAGCACTGAAAGCACCGAAAGCACTGAAAGCTAAACGGAATTCGTAGGCGCACCCGCAGAGCGGATGACTTGAATCCGAGTGGGGCGATTTCCGAGGAATTCCCGTCGGGAGGTTCACAAGATTCCGGTCGAACGGGTCGGAACGGTCAAGAAAGCTACAGCCGGCATTCGCCGTCGGTCGATAACTGCACAACGCAGGGGTTCGCTCCGCTGCGCCGTTTGAGTTATCGGGAGGCGATCATGGCGCGAACGCAGAGACTCCTCCGCAGAATCGGTCTGTGGGCGTTCACCGGTTTGGCCGTCGTCAACGCGGGCTGCTTGAACGCGCCGCACCGCAAGATCCATCCCGCCGACTTGGAAGCCATCGGCGTTCCGCCGCCGGGCTCGGTGCCGAGCGAACTCGCGATGGTGAACCTGCCCGAATACGTCATCGAACCGCCGGATGTGCTGCTCATCAACGCCGTCATCCGCAACCCGCCGGACGAACTCGAGAAGATCCCGCTCGTCGAACCGAAGAAGGACGAGAAGCCCGTCGAGAAACCGGCCCCGCGGAAGTTCGGCAGCACCGTCCGCAGCCTGCCGATCCAGCCCGTCTACAGCGAATACCCCGTCCGACCGGACGGCAGCGTCTTCCTCGGCGTCTACGGTTCCGTCCCCGTCGCGGGCCTGACGCTCAAGCAGGCGGCCGCGGCGATCCGGGCCAGTCTCGCCCGTCAGGTGTACGCCGACGAAGGCGGGACGAAGGAAGATGCCCTGCTCGTGGTCGTCGATGTGACGCAGTACAACAGCAAAAGCTACTTCGTGATCGTCGATGGCGGCGGAGCCGGGGAGCGGATCACGCGCTGGCCGATCACCGGCAAAGAGACGGTAATGGACGCTATCGCCAACATCGGCGGGTTGGCCGAAGAATCCTCGAAGCGGAACGTCTGGGTCGCCCGGCGGACGCCCTTCCCGAATCAGCCCCAGCAGATCCTGCCCGTGGATTACGTCGGCATCACGCAGCACGGCATCACGCAGACGAACTACCAGATTTTCCCCGGCGACCGGGTATACTTGAAGGCCCAGCGCCTCGTGACCATCGACCGCACGCTGGCCCGCATCATCTCGCCGGTGGAACGCCTGTTCGGTGTGACACTGCTGGGGGCGAGCACGGTGAACAACATCGCCGGTCGCGGCAACGGCTTCGGCGGCGGACGCTAAACATCCCGATGGAGCACCCCGATGACCCGCGCCCTGTACACACTGCTTCTCGCCGGCATCGCCGTCGCAGCGGCGCACGCTCAATACCCCGGCTACCAAGGCGGAGTCGGACAGCCCGGTTTCGTCCCCGGTGCAGGGCAGTATCAACCGAATATTTACAACCGCCAGAACCAGCCGCTGAGCCCCTACTTGAACCTGCTCCGCGGACAGGGGAACGCGGGCATCGACTACTACTACGGCGTGCGGCCCGGCCTCCCGAGCGGCGGTCAGCCGTTCGGCAATCAGTTCGGTGGCGGCGCGGGAGGGCAGAGCAGTCTCAACTATTCGCAGATGCGGACGGGCTACTTGCCGCAGGCCGGGTACCAGACGACCGAGCCGATCCCTCTGCCCGACGCCGGCCAGGATGTGATTCTCTCGCCGTCCGGACACGGCGTGACTTACGGCAACGTGTTCGGCATCAGCCGGGCCGGAGTGCCCGGTGCATCGAGCGGCCGACCGGGCTTCTTCGCCCCGCCGGTGACGGGCAGCACCAAGCCGAAGAAGAAGTAGCCCACCACCGTACTCCGAAGGAATCGGACCCGTGAACCGAACCCATACGATCTCGAGCTTTCTCCCGCGCCTCGCCGTCGGTGTGAGCGGCGCGCTGGCGTTCGCATCTCTTCCGGCGCTGGGCCAAAATCGCGATCCGGCCGCCACGCTGCTGCCGGCGCGTCCGGCCCCGGCGCCGCTCGTCGTCCGCGGTGCCACCCCCGATTCGACGCTCCCGAGTTTCACGGGCGACTTCGTCCCATCCGTGCCCGCGACCGGATCCAAGACCAGTTGGGCCGGCGCCAAGATCGGCGTGCTGAAAGACAGCGTCTTCGGCAAGCCCGGCGCGCCGGATCCGAAAGCCGCGGCATCCGATTCCCGACTCCTCGCGCCTCCGGCGACGAACCCGCTCTTCGGAGGTTCCGCGCAAGCTCCGCCGCAACCGCAGGCCCCTCCGCCCGGCACCTATGCCAGCCCTCCCGCGTATCGCTGGTACGGCTGGGGCGGCACGACTCCGGGCGCCAATCCGCATTCGCCGACGGGCGTCTATCCCCAAGGCTCGGCGAACTGGTACGCGCAATCCGGCGCAACGCCCGGAGCCTTCCCCATCACACCGGGGTTTCAATCGGCCGAAGCTCTGTCGATGGAAGCGCCCGCCTACGCGGGGAAAGTCGCGAGCGATCCGCCGTTCGTCGTGCCGATTCCGACGCGGATGCCCGGCGAGCCGAAGCCGCGCTTCATTTCGGGCCTGCCGATCCCGGAGCCACGGATCGTCGCCCGCACGCCGATCGGGTTCGCACCGCCCGCGATGCCCGAGATGCCCGCGACTCCGAGCGTGCCGAGCGGCGCACCGGTGGCCATCGCGGGTTCGTCGGAAGGGAAGACTCTCCCCGCAGAGCCGGCGGCACCGCCGGCCGCAGAATTGAACTGGCAATCGGTCGGAGGTCGCGGTTACCCGGCGCAGAATCCGATCCCCGCGCCTCCCGCACCGATCGCACAACCCGCGTCGAGCGATCCGGCGTGGGCTCCCGCCCCGGCAACTCCCGCGATCCCGACGGTGTCCGTCATCCGCGGACAGTCCGAAGGGCGTGAACCCCAGTCGCTCGAAGCGCTGATCCGCAGCGCCTGCATCGGACGCGTGGCGAAAGCCGATGTGCGGGCCACCGATGCCGGGAAACTGGTGGTGACCTTCGTGGCCGCGAGCGAGAACGCCGCCCGCGATGCCGCGGCGCTCGTGGCGAAACTGCCCGAATTGAAGCCGTACGACGTGACCTTCGAAGCGCGCATCGTTCCTCGCTGAAGTCCGATGTTCCGCTAGAATCGCCGCATGGCACTCGTCCGTTTCGCCGACGGCATCGTGTACGACCCCCGCGGCGGAGTCGATGGATCGGTGCGCGACCTCTGGGCGCGCGACGGCAAGATCATCCCGCCCCGCCCGGCCGGGACCGAGGCCGACCGCACGTTCGATCTCGCGGGTCTCGTCGTCATGCCCGGCGGCGTCGATATGCACGCCCACATCGCCGGGCCGAAGGTCAACGTCGCCCGCAAGCTCCGCCCCGAAGACCGCCGCGATTCGCCACCCTTCTTCCGCAGTCCCCTGCTCCGCTCCGGCACCGGCGGCAGCACTCCGACCACGTTTGTCACCGGGTACCTCTACGCCGGCCTCGGCTACACCACCGTCTTCGACGCCGCGATCCCGCCCCTCGGCGCCCGCCACACGCTCGAAGAATTCCACGACACGCCCGTCATCGACAAAGGCTTCTACGTCCTCGTCGGCAACAACCACTACGCGATGCGGCAGATCGCCGTCGGCGAGCGCGAGCGGCTCAAAGCCTTCTGCGCTTGGTTGCTCAACTCGACGCGCGGCTATGCACTCAAAGTCGTGAACCCCGGCGGTGTCGAAGTCTGGAAGCGCGGGAGTAACGCCCTCACGCACCTCGACGATGCGATCCCGGGTTTCGGCACGACCCCGCGCGCCATCGTGCGCGAGCTGGCCCGC
>JAYVTJ010000154.1:0-4864 GCA_043774415.1 Fimbriiglobus sp.
TCCCCGCTGAGGCTATCGCTCAGTGTCGCGAGCGCTTCGCTCTCGATCTGACGCACACGTTCCCGCGTCAGATTCAGGCTCTCGCCGATCTCCTTCAGCGTCTTCGGCTCCGCCTCGTCGAGGCCGAACCGCATCCGGAGGACCGTCGCTTCGCGCTTGTCCATCTTCTCCAGCAGCACCATCACCTGCTTGAGGTCGTCCGTCTCGACCATCTCGTCGTCGGGCGCCTTGGCCCGGTTGTCCATCAGCATCTCGTCGATGCTCCAGCCCGCTTCGCTCTGGTCCGTCTGCGGCGTGCTGTTGTACACCCGGATCGCCTTCTTGATGATGCTGAGCTTCTTCTTCGGCAACCCCAGCAGCGTGCCGATCTCCTCGGGCGTCGGCGGCCGGCCGAGTTCGTCGTTGAGCTTGTTCGTGGCCCGGCGCCACTTCGCGAGCAGTTCGACCATGTAGGCCGGGATGCGGATCGTCTTCGCGGTGTTCACGAGCGCCCGCTTGATGCTCTGCTTGATCCAGTAGCTGGCGTAGGTGCTGAACCGCGTGTTCATGTTCGGATCGAAGCCCTCGACCGCGCGGAGCAGGCCGAGGTTGCCCTCTTCGATGAGATCCTGGAGGGCGAGGCCCTTGCCGGAGTAGCCGCGGGCGATGTTGACGACGAGGCGGAGGTTGGCCCGCACCATGCGGTCGCGGGCCGCGTTGTCTCCGACGCCGATGAGCCGGGCGAGGGATTTTTCTTCGTCGGCCGTGAGGAGCGCGGTCTCGTTGATTTCGCGCAAGTAGGTTTCGAGGGGGGACTGCACCGCTTCGGAGCTGATTCGGCGGAGGCGCGTCATGGGGGCGATCCTGTCTGGTGGGCCGAATCGACTTCGCCGCGGCGGGGAGGACTGCGACCCGGCATTGTAGCCGGGTGTACCGCAAACCCCGCACTCCCGGTATCGACCGCTTAAACGAGAACACGGCACTTCGCACGCATCCGCCGCTCAGTTTTAGCGAAAACCGACCGGCAACGCGGGAACAGCCTGAAAAACCGGCACGGCGGAGGCCGTTTCGGGGGCGGCTCCGTGCCGCCCAATTTGCCCTTCCGCGAAACGTCCGGTTAACGGGGTCTCGCGGTGGCTCAAAACATATAGAGCGCTTTGCGAGTGAAGCAAACGACTTTTCGATCCCGGACGAATTCCCGGTCGGAACGCCTTTTCCCCGGAGATTATTTTCCGCCGCCGGAGAATTAGACAGGTCGGTTGCGGGGAAGTTCCCGGATTTTCCGGGGTTGACGGACGGGCGTCCGTGCGGGTTGCGAGAAGTGCCGGTGGGGGACGAAAGCTTACTGCCCGAGTGCCTCCAGCACGTCCTTCAGCCCCATCGTGTTGAACACGTCCTCTTTCGTCAGCCAGCCGCGGCGGGCCACGTCGATTCCGAAGGGGGTTAGCTCCAGGTCGTCGGGGCTGTGGGCGTCCGGGTTGATGACGAGCTTCACGCCGAGCGCCTTGGCCCGTTTCACCTGCGTCCATTCGAGGTCGAGCCGCGTCGGCTGCGCGTTGATCTCGATGAACTTCCCGTGCTCCGCGGCCGTGCGGATCACGCGCTCCATATCGAGCTTGTACCCCGGCCGACGCAGCAAGAGCCGACCCGTGGCGTGACCGAGCATCGTCGCCGACGGATGGCTCAGCGCCTTGCAGACGCGGTCGGTCTGCTCTTCTTCACCGAGGGCGAAGTGCGTGTGGATGCTGACGACGACGTAGTCGAACCCCGCCAGCACGTCGTCTTCGTAATCGAGCGAACCGTCCAGCAGAATATCGCACTCGATGCCTTTGAGGATGCGGATGCCCTTGAGTTTCTCGTTCAGCGCGTCGATCTCGGCCCACTGGGCGCGGACGCGCTCGGGCGTGAGACCCCCGGCCATCTTCAGACTCTGCGAGTGATCCGCGACGCCGAAATACTCCCAGCCGAGCGCCTTGCACTTCAGCGCCATCTGCTCGAGGGTGGCGTTTCCGTCGCTCGCCGTGGTGTGGTTGTGGAAGACGCCGCGGAGGTCGCCCGCCTCGATGAGCTTGGGCAGTTTCTTCGCCAGCGCCGCTTCGATCTCGCCGGTGTCCTCGCGCAGTTCGGGCGTCACGTACTGCATCCCGAGCGCCTTGTAGATGTCGGCTTCGGTCTTGCACTTCGCCGTCACAGCGTCGTCGCCGAGGCCGTATTCGTTGAGGCTGAGGCCGAGTTCGATGGCCCGCTGCCGCAGGCGGATGTTGTGCTCCTTGCCGCCCGTGAAGTAGAGCTGCGCGAAGGGGAACTGCTCCGCCGCGACGACGCGGAGGTCGGCGTTGAGCGTGACGCTCTCGGTGCCGAGGTGCATCTTCGCGACGATGCTCGACTTCGTCGGCCCGTGTCCCGTGATCTGCACCACTTGGGGGAGCGTCACGAACGCGTCCATGATCGACTGCGGGTCCGCGCTGGTCACGACCATGTCGATGTCTTTGACCGTCTCGCGCCGGCGCCGCAAGCTGCCGCAGAGTTCGATCCGCTCGACCCCCGGCAGCGCGCGGATCTGCTCGACGAGGGCCAACCCGAGCGGCAGCGCCTGATCGAAGCGGACGCGCTGGCCGAAGGTTTCGAGCAGGCGGATGCCGTCGAGGATTTTGCCTTGGGTCTTCTCGCCGAAGCCTTTCAGCTCGGCGACGGTGCCCGCTTCGCACGCCGCTTGGAGCTGCGCGATGGAATCGATCTTCAGCTCGTCGTGGAGCACCTTGATCTTCTTCGGGCCGATCCCCGGCAGCCGCAGCATCTCGACGAGGCCGGGGGGAACCGCGGCGCGCAGCTCCTCCAAATACGGCAAACTCCCGGTGGTGGCGAGGGTGATGATCTTGGCTTGGAGGGCCTCGCCGATGCCGCGGATGTCGTCGAATCGCTGAGTGGCGACGCGGGCTTTGAAGTCCCCTTCGAGGGAGGCGAGCGCCCGCGCCCCGGCGGTGTACGCGCGGACGCGGAAGTCGTTCTCCCCCTGGAATTGCAGGAGGGTGCCGATTTCTTCGAGCGCCGCGGCGACTTCGTCTTTGGTCATGGGACGCTTCGCGTCGGGTTTGGGGTATGGGGTGAGTATTTAGGGTATGGGGGAAGCTCCGCGATCCCACGGAATCACCGCGGCTGTTTTGTAGGTCGGGCCGAGTCCTCGAGGCCCGACATCGGGGGCCTGCGTCACTCATGTCGGGCCTCGCAAAGCCTCGACCCGACCTACAAAACAGGTGCGATCGCCCATTCGAATCCGACGGACCGCGCCGTTTGTAATTCCACACCTCACCTCGCTGGTTTAAGATGGATCATCTCCCCTCACCACGATGGACGCGGCACGCCATGCAGCGCACGATCGCCATCGTCGTCGGACTGATTTTCGCGCTGCCCGTGGGCGCGGCGCCGGTGCCGGTTCCGCGCCTGACGCCGGAGAAGGCGGCCGAGTTCGAACGGCTCTGGATCCGCGCCGGCGGCGGCAATGGAAACGGCGCCGACGAGGTCGAGTTGGTCTGCCGACTGCTCGCCGAGCCGAAGTTGGCCACGGATTTTTTGAAGGGCAAGCTCCGACCCTTGGTGCTGACGCCGAAGGAAGCGAAGGGCTTCATCGCCAAGCTCGGCAGCGCGGACGAAGCCGAGTGGCAAGCCGCGTTCCGCGAACTCCGGCTGCGCGATGTCCGCCTCGCGATGACTCTGTCCGAAGCATTCAATGTGACGGAATCGGATCTCCAGCGCCGACGGCTCGCCGGGGTCACTTCGTACTGGGGCGGGAGTTTCGATACGCCCGAACAGTGGGCGGAGGATTTCGGACGCATCCGCAAGACCGGCGATTTCACAATCGAACCGCCGCGGGGAGGGGACGCCGATTGGACGCTCTGGCACCGCGACGGGAATGCCCGGAGTGTGGTCAATGTTCCGATCCATCTGGCGGACTGGGAGGAATTGACACCGCACGCGTTCGACCGACCGCGCGTCGAGCTGATGCTGCGGACGCTCGAACAGATCGGGAGTTCAGCGGCGAAACTGCTGATCGAGAAAATGGCGGCCGGGAACCCGGACGCCCACCTCACGAAAGTGGCGGCCGCAGCGAGCAAGCGATTGAAGAGTCACCCGGATCCGGCACCGGACTCCCGGATGGTGACCGGGTTGCGGATGCTGCGGTATTGGCAGCAACCCACCGGCACCGGGATCGACCCCGCCGAACTCGCGCTGTTCTTGGCGCATCCGGAGCAAGCCGTCGCGTTCCTGAAGTTCCGACTCAAGCCGCTTCGACTGAGCCGCAAGGAGGGCGAAGCCATTCTCGCCCGGCTCTTCAGCGCGGATGCGAAAAGCTGGCGCGGCGCATTCCGCGAACTGCAGACCGTCGATATCCGCTTGGCGATGTCGATGGACGAAGCTTGTGCGCTGGCGAGGACGGCGGACGACCGCGGCCGGCTCGTGCTCGCCCAGACCATTTGGGACGTGGAAGTCGGCGGCGATTTCGAACCGGACGATCGATTCCAATTTGTCGATTACGAATACCGCGATTGGCCCGTTCAACTCGGTCGCGTCAGCGGCTGGCACACCACCGAATTGAAGCGGCCCGACATCCCCGCCGAGGACTTCCCGAAAGGCTTCCGACTCGGGGGTGTGGCCCACTTGGGGAACACGCTCCGCGAATCTTCGGGCCGGCGCTGGGATCGCGAAAAGTCGGCCATTCACATCCTCGACGCCATCGGATCCGAGTCGGCGCTCGCCCTCATCACAGATATGGCCACCGGTCATCCGGACGCGGCGCCGACCCGAGTGGCGAAGGCCGTGTTGAAGCGGCGGAAGTGATCCGCCGCTCGGAGCCTTTTTTTACGGAGCGGTGGGCGTAAGCCCTCCG
>JAYVTJ010000155.1:0-5652 GCA_043774415.1 Fimbriiglobus sp.
GCCGACATCCCCGAAGACGCGACGCCGGTCGAGGTCGCCCGCACACTGGTCAAAGCTCGACTGCTCACCCCCTTCCAAGCCCGCGCGTTCCTCACCGGCCAGACTCGCTCCTTCTTCCTCACCCAGCGCTACAAACTGCTCGAACACCTCGGCCGCGGCGGCATGGGCGATGTCTACCTCGCCGAGCACCTGCTGCTCTGCCGCGTCGTCGCGCTCAAGATCATCCTCGTCTCGAACGACCCCGACGATTCTCTGGCGACCCCCGGCGCCGTCGGCCGTTTCTTCCGCGAAGCCCGGGCCGTCGCCGCCCTCGACCATCCGAACGTCGTCCGCGTCTTCGACATGGACCGCACCAACCTCGGCCCCTGCCTCGTGATGGAGTACGTGGACGGCACCAACCTCCACGCGATCATCCGGAAGTCGGGGCCCTTCTCCATCGAGCGTGCCGTCGATGCGACGCGCCAGGCGGCCGCCGGTTTGGAACACGCGCACCTCGCCGGCCTCGTCCATCGCGACGTGAAGCCGGGAAACCTGCTGCTCGATCGCATGGGCACCGTGAAGGTGGTCGATCTCGGGTTGGCCCGCCACCGCGATACGACGATGAACGCCGGCCTCACCGGCATGTACGACGAGAACAAAGTCATCGGCACCGCCGATTTCCAGCCCCCCGAACAGGGCCTCGACAGCGGCTCGGCCGACGCTCGCTCCGATGTCTACGGCCTCGGTGCCGCCTTCTACTTTCTGCTCACCGCACAGGTCCCGTTCCCCGGCGGGACGATCACGAACAAGCTGCTCGCCCACCAGATCAAGCCCGCGCCCGACCCCGCCGCGATCCGGCCCGACATCCCGCGCGGCTTGGCCGATGTGATAATGCGGATGATGGCGAAGCGCCCCGCCGACCGACCGCAGTCGATGGCGGAGGTCTGGCACGCCCTCACACCGTGGGCCGCCGACGAGTTGCCCACGCCCGCCGCGGCCGAGATGCCGAAGCATCCCCCATCCGCCTACCGGCTCGGCCTCTGCCCGCCGCCGACCGATTCGATGCCCCAGGTGACGCGGCTCTTCGAAGATGACACCGCTTCGGATGCGGGAATTCCGCGCTCGAACCTGTCCGGTCGCCCGCGCGCGGCCGATACACCCAAGAGCATGCGGACGGCGCCGGCCGGGCGCGCGTCGAAAGTCACCGTCGTGCCCGAGGACGACGCGCCGGACGGCGGACTCGCCCCTGTCGAATTGGCCGAAACGTCGAAGACCTCCGCCGAGACGATCGCCGCCGCGCTGACGAAGCCCCTCACGCGGCGGACGCTCCTCCTCGGCATTGGCGGTGGCCTGATCGCCTCGGCCATTTCCGGCGGCGTCTACTGGCAGCTCTCGAAGACGACCGGGAAAGTCGGATCGGTTCCCAAGCCGACGCCGCCGGATGGAACTCAACCGACTCCCGCTCCGACGACACCGGCGACGACCCCCGCGCCGCCGACCGGCATCGTGATCTTGGGGAGCGGATCCTCGTTCGTGAAGCGGGCGATGGACCGCTGGGCCGAGCGGCACCTCGAAAAGAGCGGTGTCCGCATCGAGTACACCGGCAGCAGTTCGGGACAGGGTGTGTCGAACACGATCGAAGGGTTCGGCCGCTTCGGCTGCACGGATGCATTCCTGTCGGACGAACAGCTGAAGAAGGCCGCAGGGTTGTTCGGCGAGATGGTGCATATCCCACTCACGCTCGGGGCCGTCGTACCGACCTACAACCTCCCGGCCGTAGTCGGCAAGAAGCCGCTGAACTTCACGGGCCAAATGCTCGCCAAAATCCACCTCGGCGAGATCACCCGCTGGAACGACGACGCCATCGCTTCCTGCAATCCCGACTCCAAGCTTCCGGATCTGCCCATCAAGCTCGTGGTCCGCAAAGATCAGAGCGGCACGTCCGCGATCTGGACCGACTACTTGTGCAAGGCCAGTCCGACCGCCTTCGCGCCGAAGATCGGTCAGGGCACCGAGCCGAAGTGGATTCCCGGGTTGGCGATTCAAGCCGAAAAAAATGACGGCGTCGCGAAGGCCGTGAACAGCGCGGAAGGAGCGCTCGGCTACGTCGAGTTGATCTACGCCAAGGAGAGATCGCTGAAGGCCGGAGCCGTGCTGAATCAGGCCCTCCGCTACGTCGAAGCCGATGTCAAATCCGTCACGGCGGCGGCATCGTCGCTGCGCACCTTTCCCGACGACCTCCGCTTCACCCTCACCGACGCCCCCGGTGAGGCTTCTTACCCCATCGTCGGCTGCGTTTGGGCGGTCCTCTATATCCGGCAGAACCTCGCCCACAAACCCAACGGCAAGGAACTCGTCGAGTTCCTGCGCTGGGTGACCCACGAGGGGCAGGACGTGCTGCTGAACATGCACTACGCCCCGCTGCCGAGCCAGCTCGTACCGCTCATCGATAAGAAGCTCGCCGCGATCCTCACCCGCCCGGAATGATCCGCCGCACCGCGGCCCGGCCGAAGGCGTCCAAAAACCGTTTGACCTCCGCGACCCGTTCGAGCGTGAGCTCTTCGACCTGTTTCGGCTCCCCGTCCAGCTTCTGCTCCATCAGCACCTTTGCCCCCTCCGAGTCGTGCAGCGTCAGCACGCGCTTGACCTCGCCGATGCCCTTGACGAGCACCAGTTCCGTTTCGAGCCGCTTGCCCTTGAACTTTGCGTCCGTCATCACCGACAGCAGCTTGACAGTCGGGCGACCGGCGGTGTCTTTGCCGAAAGACTCGACGGCCATCTTGATGCTCACCCCGGGCGCCGGCTCGTGCGTCCAGACGCGGCCCACTTTCGAGTTGAGCCGGAGGAAAGGCTGCCACTGGTAGCCGGCGTCCTTCGGGTCGGCACCAGCGGGTGGGGCGTCGTCGCCCCCGCCCTTCGGATACGCGATGCCCAATTCCACGTACCACTCCGTGGTGCGGAACTTCGCGGTCTCGACGATTTTCGCGAACGGCCCGGCGACCGGCAACGGCTTGCCGAACCATTTGATTTCCGGGGCGTCGTCGGCGAAGAGCGTTTTGCCGGTGGTCGACCCGGACTGGAGGAGCACGGCCTGCATCCGGCGGTCGGGGAGGATGCGGTACTGCAGCTTCGACACCTGCTGTTCGTGGGGCTTCGGTTTGGCGAACGGAGTCACCTTCACGTTCTTGGGCGCGTCCGTGTAGGCGACGCGGAGGGCGGTCCACTGCCGACCCGGTGCGGTCGGCAAGTAGTCGGCCGTGAGGAGCTGAACGTTCGGATTGCCGGCGTCCGGGTCGAAGTGCTTCGCCGATTCGAGCTGGAGGAGGTTGGAGCTTCCCTTGCCGTAGAAGTCGCCGATGAACGACAGTTCGGGTTCGTCGGTCGGGACGCGGGCGTAATCGGCGGGCAGCAGGGCCGAGCGCACGGTCCAGCCGCCGCTATCGGTGCCGGTTTCGAAGCGGACCGTTTTGGTGCGCTCTTCGCGTCTCAGGACATAGCCCGTGACGATCAGCCGGCGCATCGCATACTTCGCCTCGGCGGTGGCCGCGTTCTCGCGGTAGGCCACCGCCAACTGCTCCGCCGACACTTTCAGCGGGGGCAAGTCCGGAGGGATTGGCGGATAGCGGAGGAGGTCGGCTTCGTAGTCTGCCATGAGCTTGGGGGCCGCGACGCGGACGGGAGTACCGCCGGCGCCGCCGGGCGGATTGCCGATCGCGCAATTTTCGAGTTTGACCGTGAGCCAGTCTCGGCCGGAACAAGTGCCGCCGATGATGGTGCGGTCGCCCGGCCGCAGCTTCTGGGCTTCTTTGCTCGTCGCCACGAGGAAGCGGCACGAGATTGTGACCACGGGGACAGTCGTTGCGGGTACAAACGTCACGATCGCCGCACCGTGATCGCCTTCATCGACCCCTAGGACTACCCCCTCAACGATAACGGGCTTCCCCAAGTACAGATCATCGGCCGGAGCCATCAGCCGGACGAGTTGGGCGTTCTTCAGATTCCCGCTCCCCCAGTACACGCCGCGGACCGCGACGGGCCGACCGGCTGTAGGTCGCACTCCAGGCACCGCGAGCGCCGGCGCCGCCATACTCCCCAGGAGGGCCAGACCGACCTCTTTGTCTTCGCCGAAGTGATTCAGGTACGCGGGCAGGACGGCGCGGATGCCGCCGATGGCGACATCGCCTCCGGCGGTCGAAGTTTGAAACTCCAAGCGGGCGACGAGGAAATTGAAGCAGTTGCCGCGCACTTCGAGCAGCTTGCCGCCGTACTTGGCATCGGTACCCTTCTGGTCCCGGATGTACTCCAGGTGCAGCCGGTCGGCATTCACGAGAATCGGCGCGGGCGGCGGTGGGACAACGACCTTCGGGGCTTCGACGACCGGGGGCGGCGGCGGCGGCAACTCCTCCTCGATCGGCGGAGCTTCTTTCTTCTTCACGACGGGCGGCGGCTCTCCCATGAAGACGAAGTAGCAAATGCCCCCGCCGATCAGCAGGAACGCGAGTATCGCCGCGAGGAGACGCAGCGGCTTCTTGCGCTTCTTCGTCGGATCGACCGCCGATTCGCCGTTTTCTGCGGCTCCCTCCTCCGCGGCCATCTGCCGTGCATATTCGAATCGCTGTTCCCGCTCTTCGTCCGTTTCCAGCACCGCATGTTCGGCGAAGGTCGCCTCGCCGCTGATGTGCGGGATGTGCAGCGTCGCCCCGCAGCGGACGCACTTGGCCCGTCGGCCGGCGAACGCTTCGTTGGCTTTGTGCGGCGACTGGCAGCCGGGGCAGGTGAAATCGATCATCGGACCCTGTCCTCACCGAGCTTGGGATTCCGCGGCGGGTTGATCGTCGGCGCCGGCTGCGACTTCACCGTCGCCTTCGCCTTCGACGGGTTCGGAAGGGAACTGATAGCCCGATTCGATCAGCCGGGCTTGGAAGTGCGAGAGGACGGTCTCGGTGTGATCGTCCTCGTGGTCCTCCATCGTCAGCGCTTCCTCTTCGTCCGGCAAACGGAGGTAAAGGGCGCAGCTCGGACAGACCACGAGTGACCCGAAGCCGTTCGCGGTGTACCGGAGCATATCGCGGCAGTGGAGGCACTTGAGGTAGTAGAAATCGGGCTTGGCATCCTTCCGAGCGAGCAAGTAATAGAGCCCCGCGAGCCAGAGAAGCGACAAGACGAGGATGGCCGTGTAGAAGTATGCTTTCGGGCTCGCCCCCCCGGCGACCGATTCCTTCGTCGGCTCCCAGAAGCCCGCGTCCCCCTGCTTGCATTTGCAGGCCATGGCCGGGCGATTGGCGAGTTCCTTGTTGTACGGCATCTCTTTGAGGCACTTGTCGCAGTGCATGAACTGGAATTCGGCCTCGTCCTTCTTCTTCTGGGCTTCGGTCGTGGCCTTCTGCTTCACGAGGTATCGGTGCGACAGCGCGAGGGCACCCGCGAACAGCACCATCGAGAGGATGACCTGAATCCACTTCTTGCCGAGGTTCCCGGCGATGCGCTTTCCGAGCGGCTTCTTCTTCGCCATCGCGATCCCCCGCCGATTCGATCCCGACGCTCACTCCGCGTAATTCGCCTTGAGACCTTCGACGGCCGTCAGCATCCGCCGGAAGGTCACGGCATCGACTTCGTCGCGGACGAAGGTGACATGCCCGTCGGCGAAGAGGCAGTTGCAGCCGCCGCCGTGGA
>JAYVTJ010000156.1:0-4644 GCA_043774415.1 Fimbriiglobus sp.
TCTTCGGATGCTTTCGCAGTACGGAATGTGGCGTCGCTCGCGCTTCCGGCTCACAAAGAAGTTCCTACAGCGACTTCTCCTTGTCTCCTTCAAGGTGCCTTCCGCAGAATCGGAGTAATCGCTAAACTCCCCGCAGCTTACCGGCCGATAGAGAACCGGAGTGTCCGCCGGCCGGGGTCGATTTCATGCCGTGGAAAGTCCTGCTGCTCGCGCTGTCGGTCGCGCCGCTGACGGGCTGCCTGCTGGCCCAGCACACGGCGCGAAACCTCCTGAACGAACCGGCCGAACTGCACGACAACAAGAAGATCGCCCGCCAGCTCCGCCGCGATGCCGAGGCGATGTGGGCCGAGGTTCGCGGTCAGTATCCGCAGCGCGCGTTCACGGCCGACTACGCCGATGGCTTCACCGACGGCTACGTCGACTACCTCGATTCGGGCGGAACCGCCCAACCGCCGGCCGTGCCGCCGCTGAAGTACCGCCGCAGCCACTACATGAATGTCGAGGGGCACGCTCTCATCCGCGACTACTTCTGCGGCTTCAAATACGGCTGCGAAGTCGCGGCCGCGTCCGGGAAGCGCGATCTCATCACGGTGCCGATCCTGCTGCCCGAACCGCCCGTCGATGCTCCCGTGCAGGCGAGACTCGCACCGCGCACGGAAGTGCTGCCGAAGCCGAAGCACCTCGATAGCGGAACGGGACTGCCGCTGCTCGACCGTCCGCTCGCGGCGAAGCCGATGAGCGCGCCGCCGCTCATCGCGGTTCCGAAGGTCGAACCTGCTGAACGCAAGGAACCGGTCGAGCCCGCCGGCCACAGGTCGGAGTCGGAAACCGTGGCCCCGCTGCGGGACATTCCGGCGACCGCCGTGAAGCCGTACCGCGCACCGACCGAATCGAAGCCCGTTCCGCCCTGGCGCGGAGAGTGACCCGCATGCCGCCGCGCCGAGCTTCCGCACTGCTGCTCCTTCTGGGCGCCGCCCTTTCGGGTGGCTGCGCTTCGCTGTCGAATCCCGTTGCCGATGGCATCCCGGTGCGGCGGCTTCCGGAGGAAGTCCTCGGCCGACCGAAAGCCGATCTCAAACCGATTCCGTTGACGCTCCTGCGCCAGCGCGAAATCGAAAACTACAAGCTCGATAAAGGGGATGTCCTCGCGGTCGTCGCGGACGAGATCATCGCCCCGGCGAACGCGCCGGTGCCGGTGCGCCTGCCCGACCAGTTCAACTCGACCGCCGCGCTCGGCTACCCTGTCCCCGTCGGGGACGATGGCACGATCTCGATCGCCCGCCTGCCGGCGCTGACCGTGCGCGGGAAGACGCTCGCGGAAGTCGAGCAGCTCATCAAGGACGCCGCGGCCGGGAAGAACGGCGGACCGGAACTCGTGAACCCGAAGAACGCCCGCGTCTCGGTGCAGCTCCTCCAGAAGCGCGTCTACACGATCACCGTGGTGCGCGAGGACACGCAGCCGACACCGCTGACCGGGCAAGGGGGCGTGCTGCTCGGCGCCAACAAGCGCGGCAGCGGCTTCACCCTGAAATTGCAGGCCGGCGAGAACGATGTGCTGCACGCACTCAACGCCACTGGCGGCCCGCCCGGCCTCGACGCCAAGAACGAAATCCTCATCATGCGCGGCGGCTACGATCCCGCCGACCCCGCCAAGAGCACGACCCGCATCCCGCTCCGCATCTACCCCGAACAGCAGTTGACGCTGACCGAAGGCGACATCGTGCTGAAGGACGGCGATGTCGTGATGATCGAGACGCGCGAGAGTACGTCGGAAGTCTTCTACGTCGCGGGGGTCGCCGGGTCGCGCCAGTTCAGCCTGCCGCGCGACTACGACCTCGACGTGATCCAGGCGCTCACGCTCGTCGGCGCGCCGCTGGCCAACGGCGGCTTCACGCAGAACGCGTTCGTCGGCAACGCCGTGAACTCCGGTCTCGGTTCCCCCTCGCCGGCGCTGCTGACGGTGCTGCGTCCGCTCGGGAACGGCCGGCAGATCCCCATCAAGGTCGATCTGAACCGCGCTCTGCGCGATCCGCGCGAGCGGCTCCGCGTCCGGGGCGGCGACATCCTCGTCATGCAGGAGCGCCCCGGCGAAGCGACCCTGCGCTACCTTACGCAGACCTTCCGGCTGAACACGGTAGCCAACACCTTCCAAGGCGGCGTCCTCACCGGCTCGGCGAGCAGCATCAACCCCTGATCCGCCGCGTACAACAGCGGCATGTTTCTCCCGTCCCGCGATTTGACTCTGCTCCGCGTGACCCGCCGGGCGATGGCGACGACCTTCGAGATCGCCTTCCCCTCCGGCACGCCGCACGCCTTCGACGCCGGCAGCGCGGCGCTCGATCTCATCGAAGAGATCGAAGAGCAGCTCACCGTCTACCGCGACACCGGCGAAGTGGCGCGCTTGAATGCGACCGCGGCGGAAGGCCCGGTCAACGTGACTGCGGAAGTCTTCCACCTGCTCGAGCGCTGCGCCGCGTTCACGCTCGCCACGGCCGGCGCCTTCGACATCGCAGTCGGAGCGCTCGTCGATGTTTGGGCAACTGCGAAGCGCGAAGGCCGCATCCCCACGGCGCAAGAGTTGAACGGTGCGACCACGCGCTCCGGCTTCCGCCATGTGATGCTGGATGAGGGTACGGTGCAGTTCCGCCGCGCGGGGTTGAAATTGAACTTCGGGGCCATCGGCAAGGGCCACGCTCTCGACCGCGCCGCGGAACTGCTGACGCGCGACTGGGGCATCGAATCCGCTCTCTTGCAGGGCGGCGGCAGCAGCATGTTCGGCCTCGGCGCACCGCCGAATGACGTGCGAGGTTGGCCTGTGGCGCTGCGCCATCCGGAACCGGAGCGGCCGAGCCTCGGCACCGTCCACTTGAAAGACCGGGGCTTCGGCACTTCCGCGGCGACCTTCCAATTCTTCGAGTTCGCCGGCAAGACGTACGGCCACGTCCTCGATCCGCGCACGGCTCGCCCGGCCGAGGGAACCGAGTGCGCATCCTGCGTCGCCGACAGCGCCGCCGAGGCCGACGCGATCAGCACCGCATTCTTCATCGCGGGCACCGGATGGGCGACCGAGTTCTGCCGCAGTCGGCCCCACCTCGGCGCTGTGATCCTCGCGCAGGGCGAACCCGTTCGCGTCGGACTCGGAGCCGAGATCTGATTCGCCTCTACGCCATCACTCCCTTCACGACCTGCCCCTTCACATCCGTGAGCCGGAAGTCCCTTCCCGCGTGCTTGTACGTCAGCTTCTCGTGGTCCAGCCCCAGCAGCGCGAGAATCGTCGCGTGCAGGTCGTGCATGTGGACCTTGTCCTTCACCGCGTAGTAGCCGAATTCGTCGGTCTCACCGTACGCGGCCCCCGCTTTCGTGCCGCCGCCGGCGAACCACATGCTGAAGGCGTGCGGGTTGTGATCGCGGCCGTCGCCCCCCTGCGCGGTGGGGGTCCGGCCGAACTCTCCGCCCCACCAGACGAGCGTGTCCTTCAGCAGGTCGCGCCGCTTCAAATCCTGCAATAGACCCGCGATCGGCTTGTCCACTTCGAGTGCGTTCTTCGCGTGGTCCTTGCGGAGGTCGCCGTGCTGATCCCACTTGTAGCTGTGCGCCACCTGCACGAACCGCACGCCCGATTCCGCGAAGCGCCGGGCCAGCAGGCACTGCCGGCCGAAGTTGTCGGTCGGCTCCTCGCCGATGCCGTAGAGCTTGAGCGTTTCCTTCGACTCGCCCGAAATGTCCATGACCTTCGGCCCTTCGGTCTGCATCCGAAAGGCGAGTTCGAAGGAGTTGATCCGCCCCTGCAGCGCGGCATCGGGGCCGGTCGACTTCAGGTGCGCTTCGTTGAAGTCCTTCAAAAGATCGAGCTGCATCCGCTGGAGATCGGCCGGGATGCCCGCGCCGGTGTCGGCGATCTTCGCGTCCTTCGCCTTCGTGCCGCTCGTGCCGATGGGCGTGCCCTGATAGTCGGCGGGGAGGAAGGCGCTGCTCCAGTTCTGCACGCCGCCGTGGCCGTAGGTGGGGCAGATGGTGACGAAGCCGGGGAGGTTCTGATTCTCGGAGCCGAGGCCGTACGTCACCCACGAACCCATGCTCGGGCGGATGAAGGTGTCGCTGCCGGTGTGCAGTTGCAAGAGCGTGCCGCCGTGCGCGGAGTTGTCCGCATGCACCGAGCGGACCACGCAGAGGTCGTCGGCGCGATCGCGGACGTGCGGGAAGAGATCGCTGACGGGCGTGCCGCACTTGCCGCCCGGCTTGAACGCCCACGGCGACTTCAGCAGGTTGCCGGTCGAGGAGAACTGGACGCGCGGCTTCGTACCGGGAAAAGGCTTGCCGTCGTACTTTTCGAGCGCGGGTTTGGGGTCGAAGGTATCGACCTGGCTCGGCCCGCCGTGCATGAAAAGGAAGATGATGCGCTTCGCCTTGGCCGCGAAGTGCGGCAGCTTCGGCACCAGCGGGCCGACGGGTTTCACTTCCCCTTTGACCTGATCGGCGAGGAGTCCGCCGAGGGCGAGGAGGCCGAAGCCGTTGGCCGAGGTGCGGAGCATCTCCCGCCGGGAGGCGACGGGGGTGAAGCTGTTGCAGAAGGTGCGGGTCATGGAGAGTTCTCGATCTTCGTAGGGCGTGGTCGAGTCTGCGAGACCCGCCGCTGCACTGAGG
>JAYVTJ010000157.1:0-1856 GCA_043774415.1 Fimbriiglobus sp.
CGGGAGTCAGGAACGGTACTTGGGGCATAGCGGAACCCGGCGGACGGAAGTCGTTTGGGGTAGTCTACGAGGTGGGCCAGCGGGAACCGCAGGAATCGCCATATTATTACAAGAGTGGCATTTGTCGAAATAACAGCGGGACTTATTATCGTTGACGATAGTAAGCGTGTAACGCAGGGGGGGTTCCGAGGTGCATCCCGAAGATTACCGAGAGGATGCGCCGGGGCGGGTCGTGCGCTCGACGCTGGGCCACTGGACGTTTCTGCCCCACGCTTTGCCGCCGGAATTGCAGTACGACCGTGCGCTTGTCCGGGATCTCACCGACGCGGATCGGGCGCTGGGCGAGCTTGCGGGGGCGGGGCGGATGCTCCCGAATCCGATGCTGCTCATCCGGCCCTTCCTCCGGCGCGAAGCGGTGCTGTCCAGCCGGATCGAGGGGACGATCACCGGGTTGGCCGAGCTGTTCCTGTTCGAAGCCGAGTCGGATCGCATCGAGAATCCCGACGATGCGACGGAAGTGCGGAACTATGTACTCGCGCTCGAGCACGGCTTGGCCGCCATCGGCGGCGGGCGGCCCTTCACTCTGAATCTGATCCGGGAAGTGCATCGGATTTTGCTCGACGGTGTCCGGGGCGGCGACAAGCAGCCCGGTGTCATCCGGACGCGCGGCGTCCGGATCGGTGGCCGGACGGTCGAAGAGGCCCGGTTCGTCCCGCCGTGCCACACGCAATTGCCAGCCCTGCTGGTCGATTTCATCGCGTTCCTGCGCGCGGATCGCGAACTCCCCGTCGTCGCGGAACTCGCGCTGATGCACTATCAGTTCGAAGCCATCCACCCGTTCAACGACGGCAACGGACGCGTGGGCCGATTGCTCATCACCCTCCTGCTCTGCGAACGGGGCATTCTGCCCGCACCCCTCCTGTACCTCTCCGCCTACTTCGACGAGCATCGGGAGGAGTACTACGACCACTTGCTCGCCGTCAGTCGGAAAGCCGATTGGACCGGCTGGCTGCGCTTCTTCGCGCACGGCGTGACCGAACAAGCCCGCGATGCGACCGAGCGGACGCGCCGGCTCCTCGATCTGCGCACGGACTACCGCCGGGAGGCGGGGGAGCGCATCCGCTCCGTCGCCGCGCTCGAACTCGTCGATGAACTGTTCGCATCGCCGTACCTGACGATCAACCGCGCGGCCGAAGTGATGAAGATCCAATTCTCGACGGCGTCCCGGACCGTCGAGAAGCTCGCGGGCGCGGGGATGCTCCGCGAGATCACCGGTCGGGCGAGGAACCGAGTGTTCCGCGCCGATCGCATCTTCCACCTCCTCGACGGCCCCCTCGACCCCGCTCCGTAATGCCCCGGCCAAGATTCGAACTTGGAACACCGCGTTCGAAGCGCGGCATGATTCCGTTTCAACACCGGGGCGTGTGCAATGCGGAGTGCGGAGTCGAGAACGATCCGAGCGGAAGGGGAGGGGCTCGAACCCTCACTGGCTTGTGGCCACACGCTTTAGCAAAGCGGCCCGGCGAACCGATATCCGGCTCCCTTCCATCGAGCGCGGAGTGCGGAGTTCGGAATGGAAGAATCGCTCTCTCCATTCCGAACTCCGCATTCCGCACTCCGCATTTGACAAGAGTTGCAGGCCCGGGAATCGAACCCGGAAGCCAGGCTTATGAGACCCGGCGGAGCACCCGCCCACCTGCAAGAATGGTGACGGTGGGAGTCGAACCCACAACAATCGGTTTCTGAGACCGACGCCTCTACTAGTTGGGCTACATCACCGTTTTGAGGAAGTGCGGAATGTGGAGTTCGGAGTGAAAGATGTCCGAGTCTTGTCTTCATTCCGAACTCCGCATTCC
>JAYVTJ010000158.1:0-3622 GCA_043774415.1 Fimbriiglobus sp.
GGCGTACTGCAGCCGCTGCATATGCCCCGGTGCCTGCCGCGGGTAGTTGAGATGAGAGTGCCCCGCGACGCCCCCCATGCCGACGACGATCCCGGCGTGCTGGATGGTATCGTCCGCGTAGTAGAGCTTCGCGCCGACCGCGCCGACGCCGGGCTGCACGGCCTGCTTCACGAGTTCTTCGAGCCAGTCCGGGTTGATCGATTCGATGTCGTTGTTGAGGAAGAGCAGCAGTTCTCCCTTCGCGGCGTGCGCCGCGAAGTTGTTCACCGCGGCGTAGTTGAAGGGCTTGGTCCATTCCAGAACGCGGACGCGCGGATCGCGCTTCAACTGCTCGTAGTAGGCGTGCGTGGCCGGGAGGGCGCTGCCGTTCTCGACGACGATCAGTTCGTAGTTCGCGTAGCTCGCCTTCGCCAAGCTATCGACGCAGCGGGCCAACATCTCGGGGTGATCTTTGTTCGGGATGATGACCGTGACCAGCGGCTGCGACTTGAGCAGATAGATGACGTGATACATGCCGAGGGCGGGGCCGTCGTGGACCGAACCGTCGATGCCGAGGCGGGCGAGGTGCTCGGCGACGGCCTTCTTGCCGTTGTCGTAGGCGTAGTTCTTACTGCCTTTGTTGAGGGCGGTGCTCGCGGCGTGCATGCGCCAGTGGTAGAGCACCTGAGGGACGTGGACGACTTTCTTCGCGGCTTCGCCCGCACGCAGCACGAGGTCGTAATCCTGAGCGCCGTCGAAACCTGCGCGGAAGCCGCCGATCCGTTCGACGAGATTGCGATTCAGCACGAGCAAGTGGCAAATGTAGTTCCGGCTGCGGAGCGTCTCGGGCGACCAATCGGGTTTGAAGTTCGGTTCGACCCGTTCGCCGGAGGTGTCGAGCTTGTCTTCGTCGCTGTAGAAGAACTCGGCTTTCGGATTCGCGACGACTGCAGTCGCCATCTCGAAGAATGCGAACGGCGCGAGCGTGTCGTCGTGATCGAGCAGCGCGACGAAGTCGCCGGTGGCGAGTGCGAGCGCCGCGTTGCTGTTCCCGGCGATGCCGAGGTTCGATTCGAGAAACTGCACTTTGATCCGCGCATCCTGCGCCGCGATGCGTTCGAGGATCGGCCTCACGTACGGCTGCGGGCTGGCGTCGGCGAGGCAGAGTTCCCAATTCGGGTACGTCTGCGCCTGCACCGACTTCACCATCGCTTCCAAGAACTCGGCCGGCGGATTGTAGACCGGCACGACGACCGAAATCTTCGGCGACCCCGCGATCCGGGAACTGCGCTGCTTCTGCAACTGCGCCGCGTTCGGCTCGTGCCGGGCGATCCAGCGGCGGTATTCGTCGGGCGGGGCCGACTCCGTGAGGTGTCGCTGCTCCGGCGGCGGGCCGTTCCGCGCTGAGCGCTTGCCGAGGGCCCACCCGGCCGCACCGGTGGCCATCTTCAGCGACGACCGGAGCATCGCCCGCCGCCGGGTGTGCAGCGGGAAAAAGCGCTTCGTCAGCTTCTGCACGGTGTTGGCGAACTTGAAGGCCTTGCCGCCCTGGATATTCGCGAGCGCCGCCGTGCGCTGCTCGAGCAGTTCGGTGCGCCGCGACAGCGCGGCTTCCAGTTGCTCGATGCGCTTCCGGGCGATGGTCAATTCGGGCTGCGGATCGCTCATGCCGGGGTTATAGCCGCGATGGGGGAAGTGGGGCAAGGGGACTGACGCAGCCGGAGGGACGCGAGAAATGATTCCGGCCGAAAGTACCCCACCCCCGCGTGGAATCATTTCGAATTTCTGGAATCATCCCGCTACGCTATGCCGGGCAGGTGGTTGCGGCGAATCGGCGAAGCTTATTGAGACTGGTCAAGAGGTAGCACGTCACTGACTCGGTGGAACATGTCCAATGAGCGGTGCGAGTTTGGTGCGCACCTCATCAAGGTAAGCTGTGAGGCCGTTTTCGGTGCCGCGCTCACGTAGGGTTGTGAGCGGAGTCGTTTGCCAGCAGTGGCTTTCGCGAGCCGAGTCGCCGCCCGTCAGTTCTCGCAGCACTCGCTTGGGACTGCGCTTCGCTTGGTCGTCCTTGCAGGCCCAGAGAAGATGGCTCTCCATGTGAGGATGGAATCCCAGATTTTGCCGTTCCGCTTCCAAGCTAACCATTTCCGAATCGTCAGACGCATCGAAGCCACTCAGCACCCACGCTTCCCGCTCGACGATGGCCAGACCGATAACGACGATAAGACCGTGGTGATTCTCCCTGCGCGCCTGTTCGAGACCCACCCGACGCTCAGGATACTTATCTTGATCCCGGATCAGGAGAATGGCTTCGAGATCGTCGAACGCATTTCCCAGATAACGGATGGCGCGTCTCGCTGCGACCGCATCGAGTTCCCCCGGATCACCATCGAAGTGGCCATGTGCTCGCACCCCGGCATTTCGGGCCAAGTCATCGATTCTCGACCACGCCAATAATTCTCCTTCAGGCGATCTGTGTATCCACTCACGCTGGTGCAACACGAGGGCTTCATCGTGCCTCAGCCAGTCAATCGAATCGCAGAGTTCGCGATCCGCCAGTTCCGTAGCGATCTGGAAATCCGCCAAAGCCTCAAACACGACCGCGAACCTCCGGGTCATGCCGCCACCTTCCGTTCCAAGAGCCACTTCTCTCCGAAGAGACTCCAGAGTTCGCCGGGGGCCATTTCATCTTTCCACTTCGCGAACTTCGGATGCTTTTCGATGGAATCGCAGACGGTCGCGCCGGTCTCATCGAGGCACGTCATGCGGACTTCCTTCGGCTCCATGCAATCGAGCATGTACGGTGAGTGTGTGGTAGCTGCGATCTGGAGGTTGGGGTTGCGCTCGAGCAGCTTTCGCAGCAAGGCGATCAGTTCCCGTTGTGCCTTTGGGTGAAGGCCACGGTCGAGGTCGTCGAGCAGGATAAGGTTCGGTCGGTCAGGTGCGTAGAGAGCCGTGAGTAGACCGAGGACAAGAAGTGTGCCCTCACTGACTTGATCGGCCGTCAGCGAGTCGGCGCCGATGGTGTCAAAAAGCAGTTGTGCCACTTGTCCGTGAGGGGATTTCGTGTGCCGGAGTCGCCGAATAGTATCGATGATACTTCGCAGGTCCGCTTGCAGATCTTGCCAAGTATCGGGTTCGTGTAGCGCCATGCTAGAAAGAGCAAAGTGAACACCGGTTCCATCGGGCGCCATGCTCGTCTGGTTCCCTTGATTGTTTACCGAAGGGGCAATCAGTTTAGGAGCTTCCAATCGCAGTATCGCCGTGGTGGGAAGACAGTCACCTGCCCCCTTCGGTTGCCAAGCGATCCAATTGTCATCGTTCAACTCCGCGGAGATCATTCGGAACGCCGTTCCGGCTTGAGCACCGCTGTAGCCCCCTGGGTAGGTAGTGGAGATAGCCACGATAGGACTTCGATATCGAAACCATTTCTGCGGCGATCTAGCCGCGAGTTCTACGGTCGTTTTTGAGCCGCGACTTTGAGCATGCTGGATTTCGCCGTCTTGAGTCGCATTTGCAATCCCAAGGCCAAAGTTCCTGCAAACAGCATTCATTGCTTGGAGGAGACTCGACTTCCCCGAAGCATTCGGTCCCACGAATACCGTAAAGCGCTCAAGCCCGATGCGAACATCGCGCAGGC
>JAYVTJ010000159.1:0-2657 GCA_043774415.1 Fimbriiglobus sp.
GCAGACGCGGCCACGAACTACGAAGGCATTCCGCGCAATCGCTACAATCGGAACTCTCTCGGCCGGTCAAATCCCATTTTCCGTCAAGTCCACTAGGCGCGGCATTCTCGCGCCGGTTAACTGGTGCTTGTAGGAAACGCTAAAGTGCATGTTCTACATCCCGCAGTTTGGAGGCGCGATTGGCGCGGCTGGCGCGATTGCGCCGGCGCCCGGACGGTGCCCGACCGGCACTTCCGGCAATGCGACCCCACCCTGCCCAAGCCCCCTGCGCCGGCGCAGTTGGCAGACCCGGCCTAACCCGCTGGAAACTCCCGAAAAGACGAGATTTTCACTGGAGTTGCGGCCGGGCCCGCGTTGACCGAGCCGCGAGTTCGACATACAGTTGTCGCGTTCGACCCGTGCTCCCGACCGCCGCCCCGAACCCGCTCCGGCCACCACCCCGAGCGCAATCGCGGGCCCCATCAATCAGCCCGACAGGATGCCCATGGCCCCGACCGGTTCCAAATGGCGGCTCGACCGCCCGGCAGAAGGATTCGATGCCGCCGTGCCGTCGCTCGAGACGGCGCCGATGTTCCGGACCTTCCTGCCCGAATGCTACGAACCCCGTTACGCCTACCCCCTGCTGGTCATGTTCCATGCCCACGGCAGCAACGAGGAGCAGGTGCTCGACCTCGTGCCCCGCATGAGCCGGCGGAACTTCGTCGCCCTCAGCCTCCGCGGTCCCGAACTCATGGGCGTCCGCGAAGACGGCCACCTCGCCTGCGGCTGGGGCACCGACGACCGCCACGCCGGCACCGTCAACGACTACATCGTCGCGGCCGTGGAGCGGATCCGCCGCGTCTGCAACATCCACACGGAGCGCATCTTCCTCGTCGGCGTCTGCGAAGGGGCCACGGTCGCCTACCGCGCCGCCTTCGCGATGGGCGACCGCGTGGCCGGCGTCGTCTCGCTCAACGGCGGCATCCCGAAACCCGCCCCCGACGAAGCGCCGTTCGACTTCGCCGCCCTCAAGCCGATGCGGTTCCTCATCGGCCACGGCATCGCCAACGCGGTGATCCCCTGCTCGGTGGCCCGCCAGGATTACAAGCAGCTCTACGCGGCCGGGGCCGACGTTCGGATCCGCACCTACGCGACGACGCACCGCCTCCACCAGGACATGCTCAACGACGTGAACCGCTGGGTGATCGGCGCGCTGAACGCCGACACCGATCGCCTGAGCCAAGTGCGGTGAGGGAGTTGAGAAGGGGGATGCGAACCGTGTGTACGGTGGCAATCTCGATGTGTTGATTGATGGCCCACTCGGCGAAAGGGATCCACCGACCGCTCACGCAGCCGGCTCGCCCTTCTGCATTTTCTTCAGCGCTGCTCGAATGGGAATGCTCTCCGACCGCTCGCTTTCACGCGGATTTGCCACAACGGCGAGCCGACTGCGTGAGCGATCGGTGCTACACCTCCCGCGAGCACGCGACCGGCTTTTACCATATCCGCCTCCTCGGTACCCCGAGTGCAACGGCTCTAGTAGTCCCCCACTATTGAAGTACCGGGTAGAGTCGGTGCAATTTGATCCGGGCCTCGGCCGTCGTGAACTGCCACCGGACCTCGACCTGCTCTTCGTTCCGCGCCTCCTCCCACGCGGCGACCTCTTTCCGCATCGCCGCCATCGATTCGATTCGCCGGTCCAGGCACTGCCGGCTCAGCACGCTCAGCTCGATCTCGGCCATGTTCAGCCAGCTCCCGTGCTTGGGCGTGTGGTGGATCTCCAGCCGATCCGCGATCCGCCGCGCTTGCTCCGGCGGGAACGCCTCGTACAGCGACGCCAGCTTGTGCGTGTTCAGGTTGTCCATCACCAGCACGATCTTCTCCGCTTCGGGGTGCACCTCTTCGGCCAGCCACCGCACCACCTCCGCGAAGTCCTTCGCCGTCCGACGCTCGGTCACCTTCACGGCCCGCCAGCCCAAAAGCGGTTCCGAGACCATGAACAGGTTGGCCGTGCCGTTGCGGACGTACTCGCAATCGAATCGCTCCGGCTGGCCCGGTTCGGCCGGCAGCGGCTGCACCGTCTCGCCGATCAGCTGCTTGCTCGCCTCGTCCAAACAGACCAGCGGCCGCTTCTCGTCGTAGGGCCGGTGATAGACGTCGAGCACGTCCTCCATCGCGCAGACGAACTCGGCGTCCCGCTCCGGCGGCAGGCACCACTGCTCCTTCAGCCACGGCTTGATCTCGTTTTTTTCAGCGTCCGCCGCACCGTCTCGTCGGAGACGGCTTCCACCACCTTCAGCTCGACGAGCTTGTCGGCCAGGAGCTGCATCGTCCAGACCGCGCGGCCGCCGGGCGCCGCCGAGCAGGCCAGGGCGACCAGCTCCGCCTCGGCGCGGCCGTCGAGGACCCGCTCGCGGCTCGGCTTCCCCTGCTTCTTGCGGACCAGCGCGGCCTCCAGACCGCTCTCGACGAAGCGCTCCCGGACGCGGGCCACGGTATCGGGGCTGACCTCGACGGCGTCTGCGATGCGGCTGTCGGACCACCCCGGCCCGTCGGGGGCGGCGTCGGCCTTGAGCAGGACGCGGGCGTGGGCCAGTTTCTTGGCGGCGCCCTTGCCCGCGGCGATCAGACCGTGAAGTTGGAGGCGTTCGGCCGGGGTCAGCGTGACCTTGTACTTC
>JAYVTJ010000160.1:0-1757 GCA_043774415.1 Fimbriiglobus sp.
AAGTGCTCCTGGCAGGCGGCGCGCTCCTTCAGCTCGGCGGGCTTCCACTTCGCGATGAATTCGTGCGGCGTCATGCCGGGGAGTATACCCGGCGGCGGAGCGAAAGGCAGCGAGTTCGATCTTTCTGAGCCGGAAGCGTGAGCGACGCCACATCCGAACGTCCCGCACCTTACGGGCATGGAAATCCGAAGGTGGCGTCGCTCACGCTTCCGGCTCCGAATGAGCGATTTCGGTGCCTTTCCTCAGTGCGCCGGGTATACTCCCCGGCATGACGCCGCACGAGTTCATCGCGAAGTGGAAGCCCTCCGAGCTGAAGGAGCGCGCCGCCTGCCAAGAGCACTTCCTCGACCTCTGCCGCATGCTCGGCCAAAAGACCCCCGCCGACGCCGATCCCAAGGGAGAGTGGTACACCTTCGAATACGGCGTGCAGAAGGATGTCGGCGGGCAGGGCTTTGCGGATGTGTGGCGGAAGGGCTGCTTCGGCTGGGAGTACAAGGGGAAGAAGAAGAACCTCGTCGATGCCTTCCGCCAGCTTTCGCAGTATCGCGAAGCGCTGCAGAATCCGTTCCTGCTCATCGTCTGCGACCTGAACCGATTCGAGATTCACACGAACTTCCCGGACACGATCAAGGAAGTCCACGCCTTCGATCTCGATGGCCTCGCCGATCCGAAGAATGTCGAACTGCTGCGCCGGGCCTTCGTCGAGCCGGAGCGGTTGAAGCCGGGCCGCACGCAGAAGCAGGTCACCGAAGAGGTGGCCGACAAGTTCGCGTTTATCGCCAAGGCGATGCAGAAGCGCGGCATCGAGCCGCACGACGCCGGGCAGTTCCTGATGAAGGCGATGTTCTGCATGTTCGCGGAAGACATCGGTCTGCTGCCGGAGAACCTCTTCCTCAACACGCTCGTCTCGGCGAAGAACAATTCCAAGCGCCTCTCGGACATGCTCTCCGACCTCTTCAAGAAGATGTCGAAGGGTGGATTTTTCGGCAGTGATGAGATCCTTCACTTCAACGGCGGACTCTTCGCCGATGCGAATGTCATCGACTTGGCGACCGATGAAATCGGTCACCTGCTCGATTCGGCCAAGCAGGATTGGTCGAACGTGGAACCGTCTATCTTCGGCACCCTATTTGAACGCATTTTGAATCCCAGTAAGCGGAAGCAACACGGAGCCAATTACACGAGCAAGGACGACATCCTCACGCTGCTGCGGCCCGTGATGGAAGCGCCGCTTCGCCGGGAATGGGCGGCCGTGAAAACGGACGTCGAGAAGCTCTGGACACCGAAGCCGACCACCAAGACGCAGAAGCAGATCAACAAGCTGTTGACCGATTTCCACGGTCGCTTGCAGGATGTGACCGTGCTCGATCCCGCGTGCGGTTCGGGCAACTTCCTCTACGTCGCGCTCCACTTGCTGCTCGATCTCGAAAAGGAAGTCCGAGTCTACGCCACGACGCGCGGCCTTCACCTCCTCAATCTCGTCGGCCCGCACCAGCTCCACGGCATCGAACTCAACCCCTACGCTCAGGAACTCGCGCAGGTCGTCATCTGGATCGGCTATCTCCAGTGGATGAAGTTCAACGGCGACCCGTTCGACAAGATCCCCGTCCTCGACACGATGGAGAACATCGAGAACCGCGATGCCATCCTCGATTTGAGCGACCCGGTGAACCCGAAGGAACCCGAGTGGCCGGCGGCGGAGTTCATCGTGGGGAACCCGCCGTTTTTGGGTGATAAGAAGATGCGCGGTGAATTGA
>JAYVTJ010000161.1:0-6228 GCA_043774415.1 Fimbriiglobus sp.
ACGTCGGCGCGCGGGTCGGCCGCAACGACGCCTGCCCCTGCGGCAGCGGGAAGAAGTACAAGAACTGCCACATGAAGCTGGAAGCCGGGAAGTAGCCGATGCTGTTCTACCACTACGCGTCGGATACGATCAAACGGCTGGTCGATGCCTCCGTTCCACAATGCGTGCCGAACTTCGACCGCCTCGGGAAACCGCGCGACGTCTATATCACCGATTCGCTGTACGGCTCGATCGCAGCGGCGGAAGCCGCACTGCAAATCGGGGCGATGCATCCGGCGGGGGCAATGTCTCCTCCCTCGTGGCGGTTCGACCTCGATCTCACGGGATGCACTTATACGAACCGTGGTAGAGTGAAAGGGGGCACCGCGACGGAATTTACAACGCGCGATGCGCCACTCGTCACGGGCACCACGAAGATGGGACCATGAATACCCTTCCTGACTTCGAAGTGTTCTGTACAGCCGACGGAATTCCCGCCGCGGGTATCCCCGTGACCGTGCGGATCAAAATGCGGCAGAAGAACGATTACAACATCCTTGCGGGGGTCACGGACTCGGAAGGAAAACTATCCGTGAATGCCAGCCGGCTAGAGTCGGATATCCTCGAATCCCAAATGCTCTTTCCGATGGATACCGCTCCGCTCGCCGAATTCGGCGGTGTGATTTCCGTTCATGCGATGGATGTCACCGAAGTCACAGCGGCCCTGAAGGCCTACGAGTTTTACCACGCGCATTCGCCCTATCCCGCCGGCTACAAGGCGGATCTCGACCGCGGTTATCGGCAGTTGCTGAATCTCGCACCGAAGCGGATCGACGTGGAGATTTCGGGTATGAATGATGGCTCGAGCGCGGCACGCATCGAAACCGAATCGCTGGCATTCCCCGCGATGGCTGGCACGCACGCCTGATGCCCCTCCTCTTCGACCTCCTCTACCTTTGTGTGCTCGCACTGCTGTCGCCGTGGCTGATCCTGCGCGCCGTCCGCACCGGGCGCTACCGCCGCGACCTCGCCGCCAAGCTGTTCGGAGCCGAGCGCATCGCGAACCCGGACGACCGGCCCGTCGCGTGGTTCCACGGGGTGAGCGTCGGGGAAATCCATCTGCTTCAGACCGTCGTCGCCGCGTTCCGCGTGCGGCACCCCGAGAGGCGCATCGCGGTCAGCAGCACCACCGACACCGGCCTCGCCGAGGCCCGCGCCCACTTCCCCGATTGCGCCGTGCTCCCGTACCCGTTCGATTTCTCCTGGGCCTGCGCGGCCGCGATCCGGGCCGTGAACCCCGCGCTCATCGTCCTCGCCGAGAGCGAACTCTGGCCGAACTTCCTGGCGGCCGCCGCGGCGCGCAGGGTGCCGGTCGTCGTCGTCAACGCCCGCATGAGTCCGCGCAGCTTCGTTCGGCTGGCCCGCGTGAAGTCGCTCGCCCGGCGTTTCCTCTTCCGGCACATCGCGAAGTTCGCGGTGCAGTCGGAAGAATACGCGGAGCGCCTCCGAAAGCTCGGCGTGCCCGAGTGTCAGCTCGTTGTCACCGGGTCGGTGAAGTACGACGGCGCCGCCGGCGAGCGCGATACGCCGAAGGCCCGCGAACTCCGCGCGTGGATGGACATCCCCGCTAGCGGCATCGTCTGGGTCGCAGGGAGCACGCACGCCCCGGAAGAGGAAATCGTCCTCGGGATCTTCGCCCGCCTGCGGCTGCGCTTCCCGCAATTGCGGCTCGTCCTCGTCCCCCGGCACCCGGATCGCTTCGCCGAAGTCGCGGCGCTCGTCGAGCGATCGGGGCTGCCGTCCGTGCGCCGCAGCGCTCCGAAGCTCGTCGCCGAGCCCGCCGTGATCCTGCTCGACACCGTCGGCGAACTCGGGGCCGCTTGGGGACTCGCCGACCTCGGCTTCACCGGCGGCAGTCTGGACGGCAAGCGCGGCGGGCAAAGCATGATCGAACCCGCCGGCTACGGCGTGCCGACGCTCTTCGGCCCGCACGTCTGGAACTTCCGCGATGCGGCCCGGCGGCTGATCGACGCCGGCGGCGCCGCGATGATCCACACCCCGGAGGATCTGGAAGCGAAGCTCGCCGCATGGATCGCCGACCCCGCGCTGAGGGCGCGGATGGGCGCCGCGGCGCGGAACCTCGTGCGCGAACACAAGGGGGCGACCGAACGAACGCTCGATGTGCTCGACTCCGTACTGGCCGAATCCTCACGGACACTTCACAGGCCGGGCGCTGGCGGAGCCGCTCCGGGTGCCTAACGTATCGGATGCTCTACCCGCCGGAGCTTCCCGATGCGCCACCTCCTCGCACTCTTCGCCATGCTGATTCTGCCCGCGCTCTCCGCAGCCGAGGAACCGCCGGCCGCTCCGAAAGTGAAACTCGTGGTGCTCGTCGTTTTCGATCAGCTCCGCGGCGATCTCATCGACAAGTGGCAGCCCCTCTTCGGCGAGGGGGGCTTCAAACGCCTGCAAACGGAGGGCGCTTGGTTCAAAAACTGCCATTACCCCTACGCCATCACGACGACAGGACCCGGACACGCGGCCGTGCTCACCGGCGCGTCGCCGAGCCGGACCGGCATCGTCAACAACGAGTGGTACGACCGCGCCGCCGCGATCGAAGCATACTGCGCCGGTACCGACCGCTACGACCTCGTCCCCGCGGCGCTGCCGGAAGTGATCGATCCGAAGGATGAGCCGAAAGAGCCGGTGAAGAAGAAGCCGAAGGCCATCGGCACCCCGGAGCGGCTGCTCAGCCCGACGCTCGGCGACGTCGTGAAAGCGAGCGGCGCGGGCAAGGTCTTCGGCCTCTCGCTCAAGGATCGCTCCGGGGTTCTCCCCAGCGGGAAGAAGCCCGATGGCGTCTACTGGTTCGACGGTCGCTTCGTCACGAGCACCTACTACCGCGACGCCCCGCACAAGTGGGCCGACGAGTTCAACAAGTCGCAGAAGGCCGACGCGTGGTTCGACAAACCCTGGACGAAGTTCAAGCCCGACCTCGAATACGAAAAGCTCGCGGGTCCGGACGACGGCGCGGGCGAAGGGAAGGGTATAGGACAGGGGGTGAAGTTCCCGCACCCGCTCGCCGGTGGACTCAAAGCGGTCGGCAAGAAGTATTACGAATCGCTCGCGAACAGCCCCTTCGGCAACGAACTGCTCCTCGACTTCGCGAAGGTCTGCATCGATGCCGAGAAACTCGGGCAGCGCGATGCGGCCGACTTGCTCACCGTCAGCTTCTCGTCGAACGACCTCATCGGCCATACGTGGGGGCCCGATTCTCAGGAAGTGCTCGACACGACGCTGCGCTCGGATGCCATCGTCGAAAGTCTGCTGAAGTATTTGGATGCGAAGGTCGGCGCCGGGAAGTACGCGGTGATGCTCACGGCCGATCACGGCATCTGCCCGCTGCCCGAGCTCGCCGCGAAGCAGGGGAAGGATGCGAAGCGCATCTCGGGCGCCGAGTTCGCCAAGGGTTGCGAAGCATTCCTGCGCGAGAAGTACGGCGCGATCGACGCAGCGGAAGGCGACCCGAAGGAGAAGTCGCCGACGCGCTATTTGGAAGCCGCGTCCCCTCCTTACCTTTACCTGAATCACCGACTGCTCGCCTCGAAGAAGCTGAAGCCGGACAATGTGGCCGAGGCGCTCGCGGGTTACTTGCGGAAGCGGGAGGGAGTGCTGCAGGTCTATCCGTACGCCGTGCTGAAAGCGGGGAATGTCGGAAAGGACGCCATCAGCCAGCGCGTGCTGAACTCGTTCCATCCGGATCGCAGCGGCGATGTCTACATCGTCCTGAAGCCGTACCACCTGCTCGAAACGCGATCCGCCGATGTCAAGCTCGCCACCGGAACGACGCACGGCACCCCGCACGAATACGACACGCACGTCCCGCTGTTGGTCTTCGGCCCCGGCATCGCCGGTGGAGTCCGCGACGAAGCGATCACGCCTCTGAACTGCGCCGCCATCGGCGCCGATTTTCTCGGGGTGAAGCCGCCGACGGATGCGGAGTACGGCCTGCCGAAGTCGTTGAAGCACAAGTAGTTGGGTGGCGGCTGCGATGCCCGGTGCGGTTTTAGGTTTCAGTTCCGGTCGTTATCGCTACCCCCCTCGTTGAAACGACTGGAACCACCGAAACGACTGAAATCAGCGAAACGACTGAAACCAGCGAAACGGACTTTTTCGAATTTGCCAATGGGACGTGCGCTGATATTTTAGTTGTACGCACCTTGCGCAGACCTATATCGCTTTGATTTGCTTTAAGATGCCGACGACCGCATCAACAAGCTCCTCGTTTGTACTGGATTCTTTTCCGAGTACCTTAAAGTGCCCCTTTACTCCGCCGTCTGGAAAATATCTGTCCAAATCATCAGTGACCATTTCCCAGAGTTTTAGGGCCGTATGCCCGGTTGATCCAATTGGAATCGGGTACTTTCCAAGACTTGTGGCGATCTGGAACTCTTTGATAACACCGCTTGACTCAGTTACATTTCCTGTGGATGTCTCCATTCTATTTCCTAAGATAAAGACGCAAACGCCGGCCATCGCTAGCATCTCCTTTCGGTACTTTGTCCAAAATTCCCCGATCGACATGCCAGCCGGCGGTTGCTGCGGGAATGGCCTGAGAAACAATCGCGCACTGGCATCGTAATAGTGTTTAGCGTAGAGCGATTCCATAGCTCCTATTATAACTTTCCCCCCAATACCAAGCCCAACACCTGAAATGAGATTCAAACTCTCATTGATAAGCCTTTTCCCCAATTGTCTACAAAGGTCGTCGATCCGATCCTCGCCGAGAGGCGTATAAGAATGGGCACTCCCAGAAACAAACACGTCACGCAGGTGAACCCGGCGATTCAACTCCTTGAGGATTTTGGTTAGATCCGAATATTCATCGACCATTATCGCTTCAATTCCGTATCGCTTGAGGTCGCCGATGCGCAGTTCGAGTTTTGTACGGTCGTAATCGTAGCGAGCCTTTGCTGCCCCATACTCTTTGGGTAATCTATAATTAGCTTTTGCCGGTTTATCGGGCCATCGCATCACGCAATAGTGCTCGCCCTTGTCCTTGCCGAGCAAGCTTCGTACACGGCTCAATATGTACTCAATATTGGGTAGTGATGCAGCAGAATGTGGGCGCGGGGCTGCGGGGCTGGGGCTACTTGGTAGGGGCGGCGGTCGGTGCCGTGATGTTGATGATGATAGGCTGCGGTTCGGCTTTCGACGGTTCGGATTTATTGAAGATTCCACTGCCGACAAACAGGACCGACAGAGAGACAATCAATGCTGCAAAGGACAGGCCGAGTGTCGTTGCCGACTTCGTTTCCGTCCAGAACTTGTCCTTCTTGTACGTGCGAATCATGTCATGTTCCGATGGGGTCTTCGTGCGATCCCATACAGTGAATCCGTCACACTTTCGCTCACTCCGAATAACCAGCAGGAAGTTTGACCGATACGAGTTCTCACCACTCAGCGACTTGTACTCCGCGTCGAGTGGGTGCTTGTTGAGATAGCAGTATGGCTCGGGCGCCAAATCCGTCGAAGTGTGTTCAGGATCGCCGGTTTCGCTGACTGTATAGACGACCTTCATGTGCGCGGCTTCTTCCCGGATACTCGCGTCGGCAGCATGAATTGGCAGTTCGATAACCCCCTTCTTCTTGGCCGACAGAAACCCGCACTCGACGCACTTCACTTGCTTCTTCTTGGCCATAACTCGACCTCTGGTGTTGGGCAAAGCGTACTGCGCCGGTGACGGGGCCGCAAGGAGGGCGGTCTCCCTTCCCCTGGCCTCCGGTCTTCCCGATGCTGTACACTGCCACGATGAGCAAGCCCACCCGCAAACAGCGACTCCCCGAACCCGTGGCACTGGCCATCGCCATCGTCGAACGGGTGACTGGGGAAACATTGGTGGAGCGAGCGAAAGCGGAAGTGAAGCCGAAGGTGAAAAAGGCAACACGCCCCGCCCGGAAGCGGGGGCTTTTGGAAAACCCTTGAGCATCCGTGGATTATCACACCGAGCCGGGCGGAATCAGTTTGGTTTTTTTGACGACGTTCCATCCGCTCGCGCCATTCGCCAACCTCTTCTTGTTTGCCAAATACCGGACAAGTTCTGCGTGTTCGGCTGCTTGTTTTGGCGTCATGTTGGCGGGTGGATTCGCCGCTCTTGCTTCCATATCTTCCTGCAATCGGCGTTCACTATCAGTCATGTCAAGCCTCCTCTGGTGGTAGGGATAGCCTAGCCAAAAAGGATCGCGTCTC
>JAYVTJ010000162.1:0-2029 GCA_043774415.1 Fimbriiglobus sp.
GGTTTCCGAGGTGTAGATGAACGCCCGGCCGATGCCGTCGATGGACACCTCGGCCCGCAGCGCGTCGCCCATCTTCTGGACGTTGCCGAGGAGCGTGACGCTCTTGTTCACCGTCGTCTCGTCGCCGAGGGAGATGGCCCGGCGGTAGACGCCTTCGCGCTGCACGAGATTCGGCGAGTTGAGCGTCGCGGGGAATGTGAGTGCGACGATCGCTTCGCCGGTCGCCTTGCCCGCGATCGCGGCGGCGGGCACGCGGATCTGCGCGGCGCCCGCCTTGGCCGCGTCTTTATCCTTCAGCACGAAGAGGCTCGGCTTCGAGACGTTCAAATACTGGCTCGGTTTGAGCAGCGTCACGGAGCAAACGCGGCCGAGTTCCTCTTTGTCCGAGCCGAGAACCGGGTCGCCGACCTCATCGAGCAATCGCAGGACGAAGCGGAAGCCCTCCTTCGCTTGGGGCAGCTCCGAACCGGCCGGGACTTCGACCTTCGGCGCGGGCGGAGCGGCTCCAGGGAGCGGCGCCGCCGCGGGTGCGGCCGGCTCCGGGATCGGCGGCACCGGCTTCGCGAAGCGGACGCGCTTCCACTTCTCGCCGGGGATCGTCACCTTGACGCGGGCGCCGAGCGGACTCTTCGGCTCCGTGGCGAGTTCCACGGTGTACGTCTTCTGGGCGCGGGCCGGGTTCCGGACGTAGAGGTGGAATTCGCCGCCGCCGTTCGGGCGGAGCGAGATGTTCGAGTTGTTGGTCTTGATGTCGGCCAGCGCATCGACGACCTCTTTCGTGCCGGCGTCGGGCGTGAAAGTGAAGACGACATCGTCGCTGAACTTCGGCGGCTCGGCCGAGAGCGGAGCGCACGCGGCGAATAGCACGGTGAGTGCGGCGAGCCGGGCGATGGGGAATTTCATGGCCAATCCTTTGCGGTCCGATCAGGGGTTCCAGTTCCGGTACGCGCCGGCGACGGCGTCGAGTTCCTCGGCCGCATCGCGGCACGCCTTATCTTTCACGAGTCGAAGTTCGGCGGCTTCGGCGGCGTAGCGGCCACCGAGCCAGCGTGCGAATTCGATGTCCCGCTGCTTCCGGTGCGCGGCCTCCGGATTCGCCAGCCCGCCATCGCTCGGAACGGCCGGCACATCGTCGGGATGGACGGCCCAGCCGACCTCGGCCCGCTCCGGCAATTCGGCCGCCCGATACTGTGTCGGCAGTGCTTTCCGGCTCGCCTGCCTGACCGCGTTGCCGAATTCGAGCAGCCCCGCCTCGTTCGCCCGGTCGAGCGCCTTCGCCTGTGCTTGGAGCTTCTCGAAGCCTACAACGTTTGCCATCGCCAGCCGATCGGCCCCGATTCGCAGGTCGCGGACGGCGTCGTCCTTCACCGCACTCGTCGGCGCCGGCTGCGCCGCCTCCGTTTGCGGACCCGTCGGCCAGCGGTCGAGGACGCGCTTCGCGAGCGCCCGGCTAGCCTCCTCGTGGCGCACGAGCAGCTTCTCGCGCTCCGGCCATTTCAACCACGGCCAGCGGAGGGCGAGTTCGATCCGCTTCGGATCTGGATCCTCCGCGCCGATCCGCAGCGCGAACAAGTTCGTCCGGTGGACGTCGAACGCGCGCGTCGCTTCGGCCAGTTCGTCGAGCTTCGGCAAACCGGGCGAACTCTGCGGCCGCGCGAGCGTGCGAATCTTCTGGTACTGTTCGACCAGCCCGCCCCACCGGGTTGCGACCGCGGCCGGGGCCGGGGCCAACTTGTGCGGGTAGGCGGCTGCGAGATCGGAAAGGACGGCACGCCCCTCCTCGATCTCGCCGAAACTGACGGCGAGCCGGGCGGCGGCATCGCGAACCTTGTCATAATCGCGCCGGGCGGAATCCACGGCACCCTTCGCCGTACGGAAGTCGTCGATCCCCGACTCCGGCGATCCGAGCTGCGCGACCGCCGTGCGACGGGCCGAATCCAACCGATCCAGTTCCCCGCGCAGCCACGGGAGACTCCGACCGTCGATCGCGAGCGCCTGCTCGGTCGCTTTCGCGAGGAGCAGCAGCGCG
>JAYVTJ010000163.1:0-4628 GCA_043774415.1 Fimbriiglobus sp.
CCCGCACTTGAAGGGCGAGTTCGCACGGACCATCACCTTCAACACCGTCTACGCCAAGAGCCTGATCGACGCCTTTTCGATCAAGGACAAAGCGCCGCACATCGCCATTTCGGTGGACATGCTCGACACCGGCATCGACGTACCGGAGGTGGTGAACCTCGTCTTCTTCAAGCCGGTGCGGTCGAAGACGAAGTTCTGGCAAATGGTCGGCCGGGGAACTCGGCTCTGCCCGAACCTGTTCGGCCCGGACAAGCACAAGACGGAGTTCTACATCTTCGACTTCTGCGGGAACTTGGAGTTCTTCTCCGCAAACCCCGAAACGGCCGACGGGTCCGCGGCCGAGTCGCTCGCCAAGCGGCTCTTCAAGGCGCGGCTGGAACTTGTTGGCGTACTCGACAAGAAGCGGGACATCGTGATGGAGGCCGGTTTGCGCGATGAGACGGCCGAGCATCTCCGGGGCGAAGTGGCGGCGATGAACTTGGACAACTTCGTCGTCCGCCCCAAGCGGAAGCTGGTGGAAGAGTACGCCAAGGCCGAGGCGTGGATCTCGCTGACCGAGGAGGCCCGCTACGCGCTGGCCACGGAGGTCGCGGGATTGCCCTCCGAATTGGAAGCCGAGGCGGAAGAGGCAAAGCGATTCGACCTGCTGATGCTCCGGCTGCAACTCGCGGTGCTGCTGGTCGAACCGTCCTTCGAGCGGCTGCGGGATCAGGTGAAGGAGATCGCAGGTCTCCTGGAAGAGAAGCAGAGCATCCCGATGGTCCGGGCGCAGCTCCCGCTCATCCTCGATCTGCAATCGGACGAATGGTGGCAGGACGTGACCGTCCCGATGCTCGAAGGGGTCCGGAAGAAGCTGCGGGACTTGGTGCAGTTCATCGAGAAGGCCCACCGCAAGCCGGTGTTCACCGACTTCGAGGATCTCATCGGCACGGAGGCCACGATCGTCTTGCCGGGATTCGGGACGGCCGGCGGGGACTTCGAGAAGTTCCGGCAGAAGGCGCGGGGCTTCCTCCGCCAGCACACGGACAACTCCACGATGCGGAGGCTGCGCTGGGGCGAACGGCTGAGCCCGGGCGACCTTCAAGAACTGGAACTGCTGCTGGCCCAGTGCGGAGGATCGAAGGAGGAAATCGCGACGGTGAAGATTGAGGGGAATGGATTGGGGCTGTTCGTCCGCACGCTCGTGGGACTCGATCGGGAAGCCGCGAAGCGGGCCCTGGGCAGTTTTTTGACCGAACACACGGCGAATCAGATTCGAATTCGTGAACCTCGTGGTGGATCACCTGACCGAACACGGGACGATGGATGCCGGAGTGCTCTACGAGTCGCCCTTCACGGACATCTCACCCCGCGGCCCGGACGGATTATTCTCTCCTGAGGAACTGCAAGCGCTGGTCGGGATTCTGTCGGAGATTCAGACTTCGACCATCGCGGTCTAAATCGGGTTCCGCATGATTTTTGAAGCGACTCGAACTGCAATTGCGACTCGCATCATCACGGACGCTAAATAGCTCCCCAGCTGAGCGACAGCATCACGCGGCGATGGGGATTCTGTAGAGGGACGGCTCGGCTTGAAAGTGCGGCGCTAAGGGGCTGTTACGAAATTACAGCTACAGTGACAGGCTGTTGTCACTGGCCGATCTCCCTGAAATCCAAGCATTTGGACAAACAGTCCTTCTGAAAGTTGTAGCACGTATTTCGTAACAGGCCCTAAGCAGGGGAGCTATTTCGTCGGGCTTCGAGTTTCCATGTCGGTCCGACAATCTCTATGTTGAGCACCGCGCGGGGTACTCGATCCACAATCCGGATATCGGCCCACTCACTCCACGCGGCAGGGGTAACAAGCCTTGGTCACGATCCCTTCTGTTGTGGCGCAGTCGAATCGACGGCGTGCGTACTTGCTCCACAGATTGGCGAACGCCCCCAAAGGGGGGCTAACGGCAAGCGCCGCGGACAAAATCACACCCGCCATCCAGAAGGAATTGGAATTGACCCCGGAGGGTGCGAAGAGGCTCCGCGAAGAGTTGGCGCAGGAGGGGATGGCGAGTTCGAGCAAGGTCGGGCGCTCGTTGAAAACCGAGATCACCGACGCCGGCCGGGAATTGCTGCGCGAGATCGGTCGGTTCATCCCCTTGCAACCCGCGCGTGGGGAAGTGATCGAGGCCGACGAGCGGATCAGCCGGAGCCGTGAGGCGTATCTGCTTTTGCAGCTGCTCCAAGTTCCGGAAAGTGGGGCGACCGCATCGGAGCTGAATAAGAAACCCGGACCAGGCTTTCTGGAACTGAACTCCGCCACCGCCCGCCACGTCCGCGGGCAACTCGTCGTCCGCGAATTGGTGGACATTCACCGATCCGCAAGATCGGAGAAGTTCACCCTCAATCCCTCGGCGGCTCGGCACTTGGCCGCGCTGTCGTTCGACAATTTCGAGAAGCTGGAGATCAACGGTCGGGCGCTGACGGCGCTCCTGGCGGCGGCCCGCGAAGGAACACTCGCCGTTGCCGCACGTGAACCTGCGACACCTTCTACGAAATTGGTGAAAGCGACGCCCTCATCCGAAGACCTCGAAACGGCGGTGACGGAGATCTTCGAGGTGCTGCTGCGCGAGCGGTTCGCGAACATCCGCATGGTGCCGATTCACGAAGTGCGAACGGCCATGGCGGAAAGGTTCGGCCCTCCGACTGCTTCGCACGGGGTATTCGACGAAGTGATGCATGATCTGCGCCGGTCGGGCAAAGCTCGATTGATCCCCATCGATGACCGCAGCCGGGCCACGGAACAGCAGCTCCGCGATTCGATCGATGCGCCCGTCGGCACTCTTTTTTACGTGGAGAAAATCGATGCCCTGGCGAGTGTATGACGACCCGTTCGCTCTGGATCGGTTGAATGAAGCCAGCGATTTTGTGCCCGAATGGGACGTTCCCGCGCTGGGGAAGGCATTCACCGATTCTTTCTCCGCCGCCATCGACGCGGTTCGTACACAACCCGGATTGGATCCGGGCCGGAAGATTCACGCCTTTCTGGGACCGGCCGGATACGGCAAGACGCACCTCTTCGGCCGCATCCATCACCGGCAAACTGAACGGGTCCATTTCGTATTCATCCAAGCGATCACGGGTCTCGACGGAACTGATAAGGAAAAGCAGCTGGAGTCGGTGTTGCGGTGGCGGCTGGTCGAGGCGCTCCTCTATTCTGCGACTTCATTTGCCCCCCTCCGCTTGCAGATCGCCAAGCTCCTCGCGCCATCGTTCTCGGCCTATTTCGAGAGTCTGAGCGCCCGGCTTAAAGAGAAGTCCGCAGCGCTTCGAACCGAGTTGCATCAGCGGGATCCGATGACCGTGCTCGAAGTGTTCGGGAAGGTCGAGAATGTCGGAGCGTACCAACTACTCGCTGACGCGGTCCGCGCGAAGGTACCGCAGTGCTCGGGTGCCGTGCTCCGGGCGCTCGTGCTCGGCGCTTCGCCCGCCGCCGACGACGCACGCTGGTGGCTTCGCGGTGAAGTCGATCAGCTGCCGCAAGACCGACTGGCGGCATTAAAGCTGCCCGACGAGTCGCCGCCGGTACTCGACATCCTTGTTACCGTGGCAGAGTTGTTGCGACTGAACAAAGTGCCCCTCGTGATTTGCTTCGACCAATTGGATGAACTCTTCAAGACGGATCGCGTAGGGTTCACCGTGCTCACCAGCCAGTTGATGAGCTGGCTGCAATCCGTGCCCAACTTGCTGATCGGCCTCGGCTCGTTGGAGACCTCTTGGAAAGAAGTCGCGGGTTCGGGCGGGTTCAAGGCGTTCGCGGATCGGGTTCTCACTCACGTTCTGCCGGATCTGACCGGGGAAGGGGCCGTAGAACTGTTGAAGGCGCGCATGTCATCTTGGTCGGATGCGGATCGGAAACGCGGATCGGGCTGGCCTTTCGAACTCGCATCGGCGAAAGAGTTCGTCGACCGCAACCAGCATTCACCCCGATCGTTTATCCAACTCGAATGCCGACCCCGGTTCGCAACCTGGCTCGCCGGAAAGCGACACGGGCTGATCTCTTTCGGCGGCAAAGCCGAGTCCGCGCCGATCGGCGAACTCTTTAAGCAGGAGTGGACCAAGGAATTGGAAGCGGTGAGAGCGGGGAAGAAAGCCGCCGATTTGCAAGACACCGAACTTTGGGCCGGGGTGGAGGAAGCGCTCCTCCTCGCCAAAGAGGGCAAGTACCCGCTCGTCGGCCCGCACATTCAAGCTATCCACAAGCAACCGATCCCGACCACTGCGAACGATCGCAGACCCAGCGCCCGGCTTGCCCTGACGAATACTGCGGCCAAGTCCGTGATCGTGAACGTGAGCAAGAAAGACGGCGGCGTGGCCTTCGGACAGTGGTACAGCGCGCTCGATAAATCCATGGAGAAGTCGGTCGTCGGCGCGGTCGTGCTTTGGCCGAAGGCTCAACTCGCTGTGGGGAAGACGGCGGCGGCCTACTTGAAGTATTCGGGCCGCGTCGAGGCCGGCACCATCCGCCCTTTCCCGCTCGACGAGAACGAAGGCACCTTCCACCAGCTCGAATGCCTGCGGCGAATGATCCTCGCGGCTAAGACCGGTAACCTCTTTCTGGACAAAGAGACAATCGATGCGGACAGGTGCCGCAA
>JAYVTJ010000164.1:0-11722 GCA_043774415.1 Fimbriiglobus sp.
GACTTGGCGTTCGGCGTCTGCGATTTGGAAGGGGATGAACACCTGCTGATTGTCCTGAGTGTGCGGCCCCAATCCGTTCGTGACCTTATACCAGAGGCCGTTCCAGCACCCGGCGTTGATGCTCGCGAACGTCGCGGGCTGCCGATCCGACGAATACCCGTTGTAGGTGTCCAAGGCGTAGGGCTGAGTCGTGCGGGGGTCGATGACGGTGGTATCGCCTCCCCTCGGCATGATCTGCTCGACGCGGGTGTTCAGGAGCGTCAGGAGGTATCGCATCGCGACCGACGCGGGCAGGGCTTTGGCCGCGAAGACGGTCCCGGCATCGACCGGAGTGACCGAGGCTACGACGGTACTGGTCGCGAGCGGCGCCGTCAGGGAGAGGACGTAGCCGTTGGCCGTCGCGTACCCACTCGCGCCGCCGGCCCCGTTGATGGTGGTCGCGAGATCGGCGACCGCCGCGGCGAGCGCAAGCCCCGCCGTGGAGTCGAAGATAACCCCGTCGATGACGACACGAAGAACACCCCGCAGCGCCAAGAAATTGAATCCGAGGTCGGTGACCGTGATCGTCCAGTCCTTCGAACTCGCCAGCGGAACCGGAACCGGGATCGCCTTCACCGTGCCATCGGCCGGGTCTTCGCACACGAGCTGATAGCACGAGTTGACCGACCGGCGCGCCAGCGCGCGGGCCTCTTCCCAATTCAAGCGGTCGGTGCTCTTGACGAGCAAACTGCCGTCGATGCCGGAAAGCTGGAACCCGTAGGCCGCCGAAGTCGCCGGCTGAACCGTCGTCACGGCCGCCACGCCGTTGCTGCCGGATACGGACGCCGTGACCGTGACCGTCGAACCGGCCGCGATGCCGTCGAGGGCGAGCAGCCGGCCCTGAGCGCTCGCCTTCACGATGAGCGAGACGACCGGATCGAGGTTGATCTGATTCGCCAAGTCGTCGAGGGCCGAGAGGATCGAGGGCGGAACTTGGGGCGTATAGACATTCGCGTTCGTGAACGACGTGCCGTTGACGACGACGGTGATGCGGGCGGCGGCGCTGACGAAGAGGAACTTCGGATCGTCGATGGCGACCGTCTGCCGGTGCGGTTGCACCGACGGCGACGGGATCGGGCCTTGCAGCGCCCGGAGTTGCCAGTAGGCCGGGGTTTCCGGCCGCAGCTTGAATTCGTAGCCGACCGTCGGCGTGATGGCCCCGGTGAGCTTCAGCCGCGCGAGGAACGGCACCGTCGTCACCGAAGCGGCGGTGACCTTGCCCGAAATGCGGACGTCCGCCGAGGCGTTGATCGCGGCGACGAGGGCGGTGACAACATCGGCGACGGAGGCGTGCGCTCCGACGGCGACGGTGAAGGTGACACCATTGACCAGAAGCGTGTAGGCGAGCGCGGCGTCGTAGCCGAGGATTTCGGCCGTCGCGATCATCGCTTGGCCTGCTCCGGGCAGGGGCGGAGCGTAGCTCAGGCGTTCGAGCGGCTTCCAGTCCCCATCCCAATCTTGCCCGACGGCCCGCAGCCGCAATCGCATTTGGTAGCGGGTCGGACTGCCCATCGCCGTGACCGCGCAGGGAACCGATTCGAGATCCACGGCCGGGGCGAACTGGAGTTGCCGGCCGGCGGGGAGTGCCGTGCCGGTGCCGAGCTTAACGATCGACACGGTGTTCGTCAGCGGATTCAGCGCCACGGCCCGGCCGAACTGCTCGCAGAGTTGAGCGAGCGCGACCGCCGCGGGCGTCTGCGTCCAAACGGTGATCGGATTCGTCCGGCTGCGCGTGAAGTTGACCCCGCACTTCAGGAAGTCGGCGGCGCCGTCCACGATCTGATCGAAGGAGGCCGGTGCGGGGATCTGCTTTGTAGCGTCGGCCGCGACCGCCAAGCCCGCCGGCAGGTCGAGGACCGATTCCCAGCCGAGCACCGGCGTCGGTTCCCCCATCTGGCCGAGGAGGTACACGGCCATTTGGAAGGCACTTCGCACCGTCCACGGGATGAGCTTGTGGTGGTAATCGACCTGGTTGAAGTGCCCCATGACGGGGTAGCGGTCCACCCACTTCCAGCGGCGGTCGAGGATGCGGAGGGTCAGTTCGCGGCCCGACGCCGAACTGCTGCCGGCGATGTTGTCGAGCTTGCAATCGGGAAGCGTCAGCGTCGTCGTCGTGGCCCCGTCCGTGACGCCGAAGATCAGAGTTCCGCCGGCCGCAGGGTTGCTGCCGGGGTGACACATAATCTGAACGGCGCCCGGCGAGATCCCCAAGCTCGTGATGTACCGCAGGCTGTAGAAGCTCGTGACGCCAGGGTAATTCGCGTTGAAGGTCCAAGGCATCGCCGGGCTCCTGAATCTGGTGAGGATTCAGTGTGCCGTCCGATGTTGCCCGAGCGTGAGGCCATTTCATCCGTGGGAGGGCGGGGACTTCGGCCCCAGTACGGTGATTGGTCAACGAAGTGCTATGTAAGGTGCTGGCCCATAACCTCTGTGTCCTGAATCAGGAAGAGTGCGAGCTCGGCATCGAAGCGATGTTTGGGCGGGTCAACCCGGAAGAGAAGGTACTGCCGCTGTCGGCCTAAACCGCCGCACCGCCATTTGGCGTATAAACAACTTATTTATACATTTATGACACGGAAATAGACCTTATCTGTGTCTACAATGTCACATTTTGGCTTATTTTAGGCAACTATTCAGCGGAACAGGGAATTTGTCTTGACAGTTCGAGGGAGTGTTACTATTATAATATGCAACATACCCGCCGCACCGCTCCCTCAGCAATGGGGTGACGTGCATCAAGGGCGGGTTCTTACACTGCGGGCAGGGGCGGGAGCACGTAGAATCGTCGCTCCCGCTTCTCATTTTAAACTGGCTCGTCGTGCCAAAACCCTTCGACAAACCATGGCTCGACTACGACCAGCAAGTAGCGAAACTGAGTAGCCGTGGCCTCATTATAGACGATCCAGCGGCTGTAGCAAGCTTCTTAAGCCACGTCAATTATTATCGGCTGAGTGGATATTGCATAGCTTTTCAACATAACGGAATGCGCCATACTTTTGTACCCGGCACCACATTTGAGCAAGTTCACGCCGCATACGAGTTCGACTTTCATCTTCGAGACTTGCTCAATGAGGCATTGGAGATAATTGAGGTTGACGTTAGAACGGTGACAGCACACTTCTTTGGTAAAAAGTATGGTCCTTTTGGACATATAAATCCAGATAACTTCCACGAGCCTGAAATCATGCGTGGAAGAGTCTCGCAGTCTCATAAGTTCCGTCACGACAATTGGTATACAAGTTTGGCAAGGGAGACAACTAGAGCAGAGAATGAAACGTTTGTGTCGCACCACAAAAAGACGTATTCTGAGTATAATAGCCTTCCCATCTGGGTGGTTACGGAGATTATGTCGCTCGGGTCGCTCTCGACTATGGTTTCGGGGATGGCTAAAGAAGACCGAAAGAAGATTGCCGAAAGGTATGGATTACAGCCGGACGTTTTTGACAGTTGCCTTCACTGCCTAAGCTACACGAGAAACCTATGCGCGCACCACTGTCGCGTATGGGACAGATTCTGGGCTGTTAGCACAAAAACACCATCCGGCAAAGCGTGGGAGAAGCCGAATTGGGAATTCAGGAATCGCAGGCTAGGTACAGTCCTCTTAATCATGAACTGCATTCTCAAGGAATGTCCTACCGTAGGAAGTTGCTACCGCGCATGGAGAAACCGGGTTCACGCAGTCATGGCCAAGCCTCCCGAGGCCCCTGCCGCTCGAACCAAAATGGGGCTATTCGATGGCTGGGAAGAAAGTCCAATTTGGCAATAGAGCAATTGCATCTGATACGAAATGATTCCGCCTGATACGGAATTCGAGCTTTTTGAGGCATTCCGTATCAAAGCCGGAGTTGTCCATTTGTTACACCGGCCAGAGGTTTGCGATGGGGAGGAACGGCAGTGCGCCGAATTCCCACGAGTAGGACCACTCGACGGCGTACTTCTCGTAGGTTCCCGGCCCGATGCGGCTGGGCGTCGTGTTCGAAAGCGGATTCGTGTTCGGATTCGGGTAGAGGGGAGCCGGCGCCGTCGGCAGGCTGAACAATCCGACCGCGCGGCCCTGCTGGGTGACGACGTACTTCTGCATCGGCACCAGAATGAACTCATCGACCGCCGAAACCGGAATGTTGATCGGTTCCCGCACGCCCGTCAGCGGAGTTCCGCCCTGCACGCGGACAGTTTCCGAGAATTCCGTCAAGAACGTCAGCGAAAGGCCCGGCGCTCGAGTCTCCCAACTGAAATCGCAGCTCAGTTGCCGCCAAGTCGTGAATTGAGCACCTGCGGCATCACCCCACGTCAACCGCCCGGGCTTCACGCCGTTCAAAGTGCCACTGGAAGCGATGCAGTTCGTCGAATTGCTGCCGTCGTCGTTCAGGATGAGCAGATCGCCGTAGGGGACGTAAAAGGCCGCTTCGATGGCATCCATCTTCGCCTTGCAGTCGGCTTGCCCGGCGACGGCGAACACGATCTCCCCGAAATTGGCTTGATGCGAGTAGGTGTAGGTCTGCCCGTCGGCCCCGAACATCGCCTGATGACTCCAGGTGAAGCGGGAACCGCTGACGTCGCCGAACGGCTGAGCCTGATAGTACGCGCGCACCGGGCCAACTCCGAGCTTTCTGAAGGACTCAGAATTGCGGCCGATGTTGCCCGAGCGTGAGGCCAAACCTTCACTTCCCCCTACCGCTCGGGCAACATTGGGGCTGAAGATGTGGAGGTTCCCGAAACCACCCGGAGTTGACGATGAGCAGTTTCCAACAACCGATCCCGAACAAAATACGCGTCGCCAGCGAACCGACGCTGTACCGAATTCGTGTTCCGATGAAGGCCGTCGGCGAGGAGTTCGACAGCGAGTTTAAGCCGCTGTACGACGTGGAGGGTTACAACCCAGCGACGAAACCGGAACCCGAATCGAAGGGGTGATCCGATGCCGTGGTCCTTCGATGCTTCGTACCCGGGCGTGAACTCGTTTTACTCCGTCCGCTATCTCACCAGTTTGGGCATTTCGCCGGGGTTCATCTCCGTCCAGTGTCATCCGGGGAGCAATCCTGCGCTCGGAGGGACATTCATCTTCGGAGTGACCGACGGGGCGACGACGAACACGCTCACTCTTCCCGACTGCCTCCTCGACGGCGTGTCGTTTTCGGCCACCGATCATGAACGCGTGATGATTTTGCAGTTCAAGGACCGACGCTGGAAGTGGCTCGACCGCTACCCCTGCGAGGGGCACTGGAACATGCTTGATAAGCACAGAAAATTAGTGCCTTCGAGTGTGCGAAGCCCTTTCCAGATGGCGACATACCTGCTCTCCCTGATGGGCGAGCCCACGCCCCCGGGCGGATGGGAATCGAAAATCGACCTACCCGCCGGTCTCGCTTCCGCGACAGACGCTAGCTTGAAGATCCCGGCACCGGCGACGTTCGACCAACTCGTGGACGCGAAGGCCGACTTTCTGAAGTGCGGGGTCAACTTCACACGCAGTCGGACGAATCCGAATACCGTTTGGCCTCCCGGAACTCCTGCGGCCGTAGCGCTCGCACAACTCTGCGGGAAGTTCGGTCGCGCCGTCGCGCTGGACCCGCTCACGAACACCGTATCCATCTGCAAACTTGGAACCGGGACGAGTCTGCCACCCGGCCGGCAACTTCAGTATTCGCCTGCTCTCGGCTTGGAGTCGGTACCGTCCGCGATCACGGTTGTCGGCGCTCCGATCCGCTGGCAGGTGCGGCTTGTCTTTCGAGCTGTCGGGCTCGACTGGGAAACCGACTGGAAGCCCCTGTACGAACTCAGCTACGCGCCGCCGCTTCCCGGTCCCGGACAAGCGATGATTCTGCTGGCCAAAATCGTTTCCTTTTTCGCCGTCGATTACACGGTGTTCGTCAACAATGTCAGTTTCACGAGTGTGGCCGGGACGCATCCGACCGCCAACGACGCTATTGCGAATCTGGCAACGGCGATCAACGCGAGCACCGATCCCCGAGTCTCCGGGAAGGTCAGCGCGGCGATTTGGGCCCACACCGGACTCGATAATCGACTCCAACTCACGGGTAACATCACGCCCATCGTCGGCGATGAAATATCTCTCCGGACGGACGATCCGACCCTTTGGAGCCTCACCTGCCCCCAAGGGCCGATTCCTTCGCCGAGCGTCCGGCGACACCGGCAAGATGTCACCGTGACCGATCCGAACTTCACATTCATCTCGGGGGTCGCGACGATCACCGTGACCGTCGCCGGCGTCGCATTCACGAGCGACCCGACACACGCCATCGGCACGGCGGCAATCGGCATCTCCTCCTCGCTCGATCAAATCGCCAATCTGATCAATCTCGATCCGGTCGTCAGCCTCCGGGCGAAAGCCACCGCGCAGGGGCGAATCCTAGCGGTCGATGGCATCGTGCCGGGCGATGCCATCCCCATCTCAGCATCGGTGTCCGGAGGGTCCGGCGTCGCCGTTGTATCCGTACTCCAATCGCCGGTGTCGAAAGCGTACGGCTTCCATTTTTCCGGGCCCGAGAAGCACGCGGCCGTCCAAGCGACCGACCGCCTCGGCTTCGTGGCGGCCCAAGCCCTCGCGAATAAGAGCGTCTTCAGCTGCTACCAACTGGTGACCGAAAACCCTGCGGATGGGGCGGACAAAACGATTCCATTGCCGGTTCCGCTGGGCAATGCCAAACAGTGGCGGATCGATTTCACCGACCTCGGTTTCAGTTTCCTCGCGCTGTCGGGTGTGCTGCGGGTCGTGATCGATGGCACGATCATGACCAGCACTTCCGGGCTCGCGATCGTGGCCGCCATCCAAGATCTGGCCGCCTCGATCAACGCCATCAGCCCGACCCTCGGCTTCGCCACGGCGGAAGGGTTCTCCCTTTACTTGCAAGCGCCCGCAACGAGCAGTACCGTCGTGGCGTCGGTCGCTCCGGTCGAAGCCGGGACCGCCTTCGCCACGAAAACGGCGCCTCTGTCCGTGAGTCGCCGGCAACTCATCACGCTCCTCGATTCGCGCGTCGAGCAAATCCAGCCCCGCGCCGGCGATGTGGACGTGATCGACCCGAGAACCTTCCAGGAATTCGCGTTCGACACCTATCAGGGCTATTCCGCAGACCGGCGCTCGACTGCGTTCGTATCGTGCATGCAAGATGGCAACATCTTCTACAAGGTGGTCGGTGGAATCGGGCCGAACACGCCGGAAGGCCGGGAACTGTTTCTCAAATTCGACACGGTTGACCAAGAGCGTCAGGTCATTTCGTTCGTGAATCCCGTCCGCAGGATGATGGGCACGCCGAACGCATCGAACCCGACGGCCTGCGTCAATCTGCCCGCACTGGTCATCATCGAGACGGGAATTTTGGTGTCCGACCCGACGACGCTGATGCCCTATCGCTATTCTGTCACGGTGCCGATCCCCGGTGCGACGGCGCCCCCGGTGGTCCGTGTTTTCGACGACGTGTGTCAGGAGCTGATCGGGATCTACGATTCCTTGCACCGTTTGGTCGATGTCCGAAGTAATGACGCGGATGCTGAGCAGAGAGCCAAAATTTACGCCTCCGAAAGTGCCCTCAAATACCAATTCCCAGCCTCCCAAACCATCGTCTATAACAACCTCATCCCTCTGCCCATCGACGGCAAAATCCGGCAAGTCGCGTGGAGCTTCAGTCGGGAAGGATTCACGACAACCGGCAGCGAGAATACGGAATTTTCGAGGGAGATTCAGCCGTTCGGGGACCGTCGGCGGGCCGAGAACCTGCACGCCGATGCTCGCGCTGTCGAACAGAACCTCTTGATGCACCCGTTCCTCAAAGACACGCCCTTGAATGCGCTCGACGCGGCATTCAAAGCCTACCGCGGGCTGACGAGCGACTGATCCTCGAAGTTCTCAAGGTGCGGAGGTAGGCCATGAGCGACGCCAACAAAGCCGAAGTGGAAGTAGAACTCAACGCCACCGGCAACGCCGAGCAAGCGTTCGAAGCCGCCGGCGATGCTGCGGACGTCGCCGCCAAGAAGGTCGATGCGCTCAAGAAGGCCATCGCGGACGCCGCCAAGGAAGCCGAGAAGCTTCGCAGCAACGGCCTGCTCGACGAGTTCATGGCCGGCGGCGACGGCCCCGTGACTCCGCGCGACCTCAATGCCGGACGCGGGGCGAAGGGCCGGCGTCCTATGTTGCTGACTCAGGATGAACGGGATCTCCAGAATCGCGAGCGGGCCTTCAACCGCTCCATCCGCTTCGGGAAGCAGGCGCCGACCCGCGAAGAGCTCGACCAAGCGGCCGATGCTCGCCGAGCGGAGCGTGAGCGGCAGCGGATGCGCCAGGCGAAGCCGATGGCACCCCAAGAAGAGCGGGATAGCAAATTCCTCGCACAGCGGGACGAACACGAACGCCGGAATCAGTTGCTCATCGACACCGGGCGGAAGGCGGGCCCGAAGGTGCCGCTCACCCCGGAACAGGCCGACGCCAAGTATCTCGACGGGCTCCGCGAAAGCGAACGCAAAAAGCAACTCGCCGTCGCCGCCGGACTGCGGAAGGGGGAGCAGGAGCCGCACATGCACATCCCGCAGACCGCGATGGGAATGGCGAAGCTCGGGGCGACAAAAGCCGGCGAAGCTCTCGGCGTCGGGCCAGAGGCAATGGCCGCAGCAGGTTTGATGGCCGCAGCCGCCGCAGCCGGTTTCTACATCGGCAAAGAAGTCATGGCCGCCGTTTCGCACATGACAGGAGCGCTGAACCGCGTCGATGCGACGGCCTACTCCACGGAAGCGTCCCGCAAAGCGGCTCGCACCTCTTCGCTTCCCGTCATCGGGTCGGTCCTCGACCAGAGTAAATCGGTCGCGCAGAATCTCAGCGGCTACGCCCGCCAGTGGGGACAGTTCAAGGAGAATCAGGCGTACTATGACGTCGCCGTCCCCGGACTGCTTGAGCACCGGGTGAAGGAGAGCCGCTACGAGGTGATGCAGGCCGAAGGCATGGCAAAGATGGAAACGGCGCGGGATTACCAACCCTACAGCGTCACGGGCCCACGCGATACTCTGTCAGAACGCCGGGAGTTCCAAGAGCGGAAAGTCGAAGAATCCGGCATCAATCGCGAGCGAAAAGGATCGGCGTTGCAGGAGGCCGTCAAGCGACAATTGGAAGCTTTGAAGGCTCAGGATGCGGCGCTCGCCCAGGCGACCAAGGGACTCACCTTGGAGCGCAGCGTCCTTCAAGCCGAAGTGGACAAGAGCAAGAAAAGGGACGAAGGTACCCGCGTCCCAATTCTTGTCGGCGGCGTGGTTCCCGTCGGAAGCATCGACTTCAGTATCGGCGATTCCGCCGCGACGCTGGACAAGGCCCAAAAGGTCCAGAACATCGACAAGCGGATCGTGAATAACGAAGAGCTGCGCCGCGCCAACGCGGAAGCCCAGAAGACGGCCGAGGAGAAGCTGGCGTCCGCCGCGAGCGAAACCGCGTCGGGAAGGATCGACCGGATGCGTGGCCAGCAAAGTCTTGCCGAAAGCCGGGCACAAGCGGCCCAGTCGATGGACGAACGGCTTGGACGTATGGGGCCGGCGGGCCGGATGACCGGTGCGCAAGAGTTCCAAAATATGAAACTCACTGACCTCACGAACGTTTCCGCAGCCATGTTCCCGCATGCTAACGAAATGCTTCCCGAAACGACGAGCCGAATGTGGGAAGAAGCCGGCCGACGCACCAGAGAACCGCTCCGGCAACTCGCGCCGGACGAAACCGGCCTGAGGTATGAGAAGGTTCAGCAACAGAACATCGCGGATGCATTCACGAAAGCGGCCGATGCAGCCACGCAGGAAAGGGACGAGACCGCGGCCAAAGCACTCTTCGACGCTTTGGAAAGACTGCGAAGTGCCGACCTCGCTATCGTCGTCCGGATGATTGACGCGAAGGTTGCAGCGCTTTCAAACAATGCGCTGCTCAACTCTACTTCGGGCGCGCCGCACTGACTATTTAGGCTTGTTCGCGGGGTCGTTGGCGAACACTGTTGCGGAAGTCTCCATGCTCAAGCCTTTAGACCAGTTGGCCAGCTTGCCTTCCTCTACGCCCCCATGTTTCGCCCAAGCGTTCTTCCAGTCGATCAATTTGATCATGTCATCTTCAGAGTAGACATTCACGACAAGGGCACAGAATCGGGTATAGAGGATCGCAACTTGCATGCTTTCCTCAGGCGATCGCTCGCTCGGGGCGATGCCCTTGTACGGCTTCAGCAGTGAACTGAGTTTGTCAATTCCCTCCTGCTTCTTCCCGGCTCGAAACAGCCCCATAATCTCGTCGTCGGCCTTCTTCAGCTTCGCCGCTTTGTCTTCCTTCGCAGTCGGCTGTGTGACCTTCCGCGTCGGCTCAACCTTGACCGGTGCCGGTGCCGGCGTCGAACTGCTCCCTGCGCAACCGGCCAGAAGAAGGAGTGAAGTGAGAAGTGAAGTGCGGCGCATGGTAGACCTCCGGGTTAGCCCGGAAAGTCTACGCAAGCTGCCCAGACTTGGACACCTTTCCAAGTCTCACGTCATCCGGGGGAAGATCCATCCGTGCTCGTCTTGGATCGCTTGCGCTGTCGTCGGAACGGTCGGGGCGAGGACGCCCATACTAGTCCAGATCACGTCCGGGAATTCGTCAATGATCCAATGGAGCCTGTCGAGCGATCGGGCCGCGACCCGCACCGGTTCTTGCGCTGGTCCATCCGTGACCCAGATACCGAGCGAGGAGTTACTGACGACGCGGAATGGGCCAAGGACGCGACTGGCAGGCAATTCTGTACCACCGTTCCCACCTTGGAAGAGGAGGTACATGTCATGGTTCATAAAAGACGAGGTGAACGGCAGGGTGAACGGCATGGTGGCGTCTCGTGAGGGTGAAACCCCCACATCATGCGCACGCCGGCGCCGGAATGCGAGGTCGGAAGTCGCTTTTCCGGTAAGTGACCTCTTGGTGTGATGATCGGTCAATTGTGAACGGAACCGACCGAGAACCCGGCATGCTCGATGACCCGGCTCACTTCGCTGGCATCGACGGCTTCACGACTGGTTACCGCGAAGGTCACGCGGCCCGTCTTCGGGTTGGCCGTGACGGAACCCGGCACGACCCACGGTAGGGTTTCGAGCGCCGCCGCCACCTTCATTCCGCACTGAATAGGGCAGTGCATGCCCTCGACATCCACTTCCACTCGCGGGCCATCTTGCGCGGGCCGACTCATCGAACGGGCCAACAAGGCACCGGCGACGGACAAAGTAGAAAGAGCGATGAGAGCGGCGATTGCCACCGTGCGGCTTCTGCGACTGCGTTGAGGGAATGCGGGCGAATCGATCCCGGTGAATACCGAGTCCGCCGAGTCCGCTTCTGGAGAAGTTTCCATAGCCCCATCCCCTTGACGCGCGAGCGATCCACTATCACATATTACCATGCCAACCCGCTCCAGCCTCACCACCCCATGGCGATCCCAGTCGCCGTCGCTCCGAACCCCTCGACCAGTTCCGCCTTCACGTCGTCCGCGGTGCGGAACAGCTTCTCGGCCGTCGCTTCGCCCTCTTGGTCATCGACGCGCCAGTACTCGACCCGGAAGCCCGTGTAGTGTTTGCCTTCCTTCTGGCGGTGGATGAGGCACCGGTTCGCCTTCGGCTTCTCGACCTCCCGGCGGAGCGCCAGAACACTCCCGACCCCGACGGCCGCTTTGTCGTCCGTCCGCAAGCCCGC